>NZ_DAXETW010000159.1:0-7667 GCF_051155795.1 Longibacter sp. | reverse complement strand
ATCGTCCCCATCATCTTCTCGCTGGTCTTTGTCGGGATCGGCCTGAGTGTGATGTTCTTTTTCCCGGCCGGGTCATCCAGTGCGAGCATGTTCGAGCAGTACATGCCGTACATCCTCGGAGGCATATTCGTGATGGTCGGCGCGGGATCGCTGCTGAACGCACTTCGAAGCGGCTCGCGCAGGAATGAGGTCGAACGGTTATTGGAGAGGCATGCGGATGCCCCGTGGAAGGTGCGGCCGGAGTGGCGCGACGCCGAGATCGTGTCCCACGGCACGCTGGACCGCGGATTTATGTTTTTCGCACTCCTCTGGAATGCGCTGACGTGGCCGATTGCCTACTTCGTTCTGTTCGAAGCCGGCGGCATCAACGAGGGAGGGGCCGTTTTGCTCGTGATGATTTTCCCCCTGATCGGCCTCGGCATGGTAGGGAAGGTTGTGTTTGAGTACCTGCGCATGCAGAAGTTTGGGAATACGCTACTCACGCTCGAAACGATGCCGGGCCGGCTGGGCGAACGGCTGTCGGGTGTCCTGGAGACCGGCGTAGCCGCAGACGAGGCACCGGAGGAGGGGTTCGTCGTCCGCGTCAGCTGCTATCGGCAGTACGTCCGCTACACACGGGACTCGGATGGGGATCGGAAGAAGAAGGTGGAGCGCGACCTGCTCTGGCGCGACGAGGATCGGCTCACCGGCCAGGCGTACGGGGGCGGCGCACACCTGAGCGTGCCCTTCACGTTCGACCTTCCATACGACATGCCGCCGTCGACCGCTGCCAAGGTGGAGACGCGGAAGCTCTGGGAAATCGCGGTCGACGGAGACGTGCCGGGAATCGATTTCAGCGACACCATCGAGATCCCCGTCTTTCCCCCGGAAGACGATCCCGGCAGGCCGCCCGGGCCGGGTTCCAGCAACAGCGCGAGGACTGCGTCTCGGCGTACCGACTCCGCACCTGCGGACGGAGATGGTGCACCGTCCGTGGATTCCTCCGTCCCGGACGCCGCCGAACAGATCGACGCCTCCCAGCCGTTCGAAGACGAGTGGGACTTCGATGAACCCATCACGGACGGCATCCGAATAGAGGACCGGCCCGGCTCGTTCGAGCTGCACTTCGCGTCCTCCCGCAACCGCGGTCAGTCACTGATTCTTGGCGCGATCGGGCTCGCCATGTTCGTCGGCGGCCTGTTTCTCTTCGGCGCCTCGTTCCTCTTTGCCATCATTATGGTCGGCCTGGGTGGACTCATGGTCTACGGGTCGATCCAGCAACTCACCAATGATACCGTCGTGCGCATTGAGAACGGTCAGATCGAAGTTACGCACGACGGCATGGGCATGCCGGAGGATGTGTCGTTTCCGGTGGAAGCGCTGGAGCGTGTCCTGGTCCGCGTCGACGGACAGAGCGAGAACGCAAGCTACGGGCTGTTTCTCGTGGCCGCTGAAACGGCGGACCTGGCGAACCTCAAGGCGAAAGCAAAGAAAGCAGACGACGTTCTTTCGAACCTCGGGGTTCAGGGAGACAACCCGGCACGGCAGCAGATGGCCGACGGAATGGAGCAGCCCCACGTTCGGGTGACCGGCAATCTGACGGACAAGGCGGAGGCCGACTGGCTCGCGCATCGGATTGAAGAGGCCGCTACCCGGGAAGCCTCCTTCTGACACCCTGCTATCGGTGGGATATGGTCCCCATGGGAGAAGCGGAGATGTCGTTACACGTTTGCGCGCGATGGAACGTCAGCGCTCGCATTTAGGTCTACGTTCCTGCAACGCCGGATGCGCTGTGCTGGCATTCGGCACCGGTGCGTTTCATAGACTGACTCTCGATCATGGCCAACACGCCGCATGCCCGCGACACCAACGATCTACGTCAACGGCTCACCGACGAGCAATACCACGTCACGCAGGAAGCCGGTACGGAGCGCGCATTTTCCGGCAAATACTGGGATCATAAAGGCGACGGAATGTACGCGTGCGTCGTATGTGGCACCACCCTGTTCGATTCCGACACAAAGTTTGAGTCGGGAAGCGGTTGGCCGAGCTTCTACGACGTCGTTGAGCAGGGGAATGTCGAACTGAGGGAGGACAACAGTCACGGCATGCAGCGCACCGAGGTCGTATGCGGTGACTGCGGCGCGCACCTCGGGCATCTCTTCAACGACGGGCCGAACCCAACAGGCAAACGCTACTGCATCAACTCCGCCGCTCTCGACTTCGACACGCGCGACGATCAGGATGAGTAAGGCGACAGCCGACGCGGACGACAACCTTGCGCGCGCTGTTGTGCATGGGACTCCGGTTTACGGCATCGCCGTGGGCCCCGAAACCCGGTGTGAGCACTACGACGGGAAAACGGACGTCATCGCCATCCGGTTTGCGTGCTGCAACCGATTCTACCCGTGTCACGCCTGTCACGACGCGATCGCGGACCACGACGCGACGGTCTGGCCGCGCGAGGCATTCGATGAGCCGGCCGTGCTGTGCGGGGTGTGCGGTACGGTTCTCTCCATCAACACGTACCTGCAGGCCGAATCCGCATGCCCCAACTGCGGCGCTGCGTTTAATCCCGGCTGTGAGCAGCATCATGCCCTGTATTTTGAGCCGCTTGCTTGATCCTTCTTCGCGGCGGACGTAGATTCTTGAAACCGCATATATCCACACACATCACGCCCGATAACCATGCCCTATCGGTTTGAGATCTACAAGGACAAGTCGGACGAATTCCGATTCCGTTTTAAGGCACCGAACGGACAGACCATGTTCAGCGGCGGCCAGGGGTATTCCAGCAAGAGCTCCTTGAAGAAGTCCATCACGTCCATCCAGAAAAACGTCGCTGACGCCGACATCGTCGAGGAGTCCACAGATTGACTCCCGAGGGTCCCGGAATTCCTTGGACGCCGTTCTCCTGTTTGGGGGGGACGGCGTTTTTTTGGTTCACCGTTCCACGAACGCATGTGGACAGTGGCGAAGCGAGCGAAATTCCATAAACTCTGTCCCGGCGCCTGCGTTATCGGTACTCCGCGTACCGAGACCGGACCCGATCCTCGCATGTCGCATCGACGCTCGTGGTATTTGCTCCTGCTAATTCTTCTGATGCTGCCGGTTCACGCCGCCGCGCAGGTGCCCGCGGTCGACCGTGTGGACCCGGGCAACTGGTGGGCCGGGATGAACTGGGACGAGGTGCAGTTGATGATGTACGGGAGCCACCTCGATGCGGTGACCGCGCATGCACCGCATGACGGACTCCAGGTGACGGCCGTCCACTCGGTGCCGAACGACAGCTATGCCTTCGTCGACGTGCAATTCGCACATGACCTGACGCCGGGCACATACGATATCGTCGTGTCGTCCTCCGCGGGTGCTGACACCATTGCGTACCCGGTGCACGAGCGAACGGTGGGAGCGGACGGGCCGCAGGGCTTCGGGCCGGACGATGTCGTTTACCTGCTCACGCCGGATCGCTTCGCCAACGGGGATCCGTCCAACGACCGGGTCGAGGGCTTACGTGACGAGTACGACCGGTCCGACCCGGGAATGCGCCACGGCGGCGACCTTCAGGGCATCATCGACCGGCTTGACGCGCTCGAAGAGCTCGGGGTCACGACGCTCTGGTTGACGCCCATTCTCGAGAATCGGGGCCGAAACAGCTACCACGGCTACGCCGCCACGGATCTGTACCGGGTAGATCCACGCTTCGGCACCAACGACACGTACCGACGACTGGTCGATGAGGCGCACGAGCGCGGGTTGAAGGTTATCTACGATCACGTCAGCAATCACATCGGGATCGAGCACCCGTGGATTGGCAATCTGCCCAGGGAGAGCTGGTTGAACGGGAGCGTAGAGGATCACCACTCAGAGAAGCACTACAAGATGTCGGTGGCCGATCCGCATGCCGATCCGGAGCAGAAAGAGCTCCTGCGAACCTTCTGGTTCGTAGATGCGATGCCGGACCTGAACCAGGAGGACCCGTTCGTGGCCAACTACCTGATTCAGAACATGATCTGGTGGGTCGAGACGACGGGTCTTGACGGCATCCGCGAAGACACTTACCCCTATGCGGATCCGGAATTCCTGTCCGAGTGGGCGGAAGCACTTCAGGCTGAGTATCCGAACCTGTCGATCGTCGGCGAGGTCTGGGACACCGCCCCCGCATACACCGCCATGTACCAGTCGGGGAGCAAGCTGTCGACCGGTGTGGAAACGCATCTGCCGTCCGTAATGGACTTTGCGCTGTCGACGGCGCTGCGGGATTACGTTCAGGGGAACGACGGCCTCGCCGCGGTCTACCAGGTGCTCGCGCAGGACTTCCTGTACGGGGACCCGATGAATGTGATGACGCTGGTGGACAATCACGATATGCCCCGCGTCGCCTATCTCGCGGAGGGGGATACGGCCCGCGTTCGTCAGGTGCTGACCATGCTGTTCACGTTGCGCGGCATCCCGCAGATGCTGTACGGGACCGAGATCGGGATGGTGGGCGGCGCCTCACACGTCGAGTTGCGAGCGGACTACCCCGGAGGATTTCCCGGCGATACGCGCGATGCGTTCACGCGGCAGGGGCGTACCGATGCAGAAAACGCGCGCTACGATTTCGTTCAGTCGCTCCTCACCCTGCGGGCCGAGCACCCCGCCCTCCGGCGAGGCCGGCTTGTTCAGTATCCGCCCACGTATGGTGAGCCGGTGTACACGTATCGCCGTGTGCACGGGGAGGAGGAGTTTCTCATCATTATCAACGGGTCGGACACCGCACGCGACGTCGGGCTTGAGGAAGAGCTTAACCACCACTCAGTGCCGATCGAATTGATCGATGCACGGACCGGGCAGCGTATGAATCAGGCGTCCGACGCCGATGCGGACGGTGACGGCGCCGCGCCCGGACAGACGCACACGATTCGCGTCGATGGCTATGGCGCCCTGGTGTTGCAGGTGGTCCCGGCGGATGCATGACCGGCGCCACCGTGTAACGAGCGGGCGCCGCGCCGTGTAACCGCGCAACCGCTGCCGCCGTACGTACACGTGTCCGGCGCGATTGCCCGTTCAACGTGGGTGTCCGCGGAGACGCCGGACCCCGTCCCCGGTCATCGGGAGGCGGTATCGTTCCATTCGTTCAGAACCAGATCCTATGCGCATTCTCAAACCTATCGTCGGCGTCGTCCTCGCGGCGCTCGTTTTCGCAGGATGTAGTTCGTCGGCACCGACGGCTACCTCCTCAGCTTCATCCTCTGCGGAGGCGTCGTCCACGGACGGCGACTTTCAAAAAGCCGTCGAGAAGAGCGAGAAGATGGAAGGCCTCTTTACCGTCTACCGCGACACAACGGACGGGAGTCTCCACGTTGCAATTCGTGAGGACCAGTTGGACGAGGAGTTTATCTACTTCACGCACACGCTCAACGGGGTCGTTCAAGCGGGCCACTTCGAGGGTGCGTACCGCGACAACGCCGTCTTTACGGTTGAGCGGCACTACGATCGCATCGAATTCGTCGAGCAAAACACCAACTTCCACTTCGACGAGGAAAGCCGCCTCGCACGAAGCGCCGGAGCGAACGTCAGTCCGTCTGTACTGCATGCGGAGAACATTGTCGCCCGCGACAAGGAGAACGATCTTATCCTCATCAAGGCAGATGACCTGTTCCTGACAGAGGCGCTCCATCAGGTGCGTCCGTCGCCGAACCCGAAGGCTCCCCCGACCGCGTTTAAGCTCGGACGGCAGGACAAGGGCAAGTCCAAGATCCGGTCGGTGCACAACTACCCCGAGAATACGGACGTCGTCGTTGATTACGTCTTTCATAATGCGCGGCCGCTAAACGGAGGGAGCGAGGCTGTAACGGATGCGCGCAACGTGACCATCACGCTCCGGCACAGTCTGATCCAGATGCCGGATAACGACTACCAGCCCCGCTTCGCCGACCCGCGCGTGGGGTATTTTGCGTCGCAAAAGGACGACCTGACGTCGCCAAGCGCAACGCCGTACCATGACCTCATTCATCGCTGGCATCTGGAGAAAAAGAATCCGGACGCGGAGATCTCCGAGCCGGTCGAACCGATCGTCTGGTGGATCGAGAATACGACGCCCGACGAGGTACGCGATGCTGTCCGCGATGGCGTTCTGGCTTGGAATGCGGCGTTTGAAGAGGCAGGCTTCCGCAACGCAATCGAAGTCAAGGTGCAGCCGGATACGGCGTCCTGGGATGCCGGGGACATCCGCTACAACGTGCTTCGCTGGACGTCGTCGCCCGACCCGGTCTTCGGCGGATACGGCCCCAGCTTCGTGAATCCACGGACCGGCCAGATCCTGGGTGCCGACGTGATGCTGGAGTACGTTTTCCTCACCAACCGTGTCGACTACAACAAGCTGTTTGAGGCGGGCACCGCATCGGATGACCGGTTCAAGACCGGATGGTCCAACGGGCCGGCAACATGCTCGATCGGCACGTTCCTCCACACGAACAATATGTTCGGTCGGACCGCTGTGCGCGCGCTGTCCGGCGCCGCGGCCGATGAAGGGGCGAGCGGCCTCGACGGGGAAGTGACGCAGCTACTGGAGGAAAGCGTGTACTATCTCGCGCTGCACGAGGTGGGGCACACCCTCGGCCTTATGCACAACATGAAGGCCAGCCAGCTGCACGACGCTGAGAGCGTCCACCAGGAGTCCATGACCCGGGAGACCGGGCTGACCGCTTCCGTAATGGACTATCCCGCCATCAATGTGGCGCCTCCAGGTACGGACCAGGGCCAGTACTACACGACCGTGCCCGGTCCCTACGACGTGTGGGCGATCGAATACGGCTACACCACCGATGAGGACGCGATCGACGAGATCCTGGCCCGGTCGACAGAGCCCGAGCTTGCGTTTGGCAACGACGCCGACGACATGCGCTCGCCCGGCAAGGCGATCGACCCCCACGTGATGATCGGCGACATGTCGAATGAAGCGATCGACTATGCCGATGCACGGATCGAATTGATCGAGTCACTCGAGTCCGACCTGGTTCAGAAGTACGCCGATGCAGGTCAGTCGTGGCAGGGACTGCGCGACGCGTTCGCCGTGCTGATGAACAACCGGGAGAACAAGATGGAAGTGGTCTCTCGGTACGTCGGCGGTGTCTACGTCGACCGCGGTCTGATCGGCCAGGAAGGATCCGAGGCGCCGTACACGCCGGTCGCGACGGAGGATCAGAAGCGCGCTGTGGAGATTCTGAGCGAGCACCTCTTCGCGCCGGATGCGTTCGCTGCGTCCGCCGAGCTGTTCCGCCACCTGCAGCCGCAGCGCCGCGGGTTCGAGTTCTTCGGCGAAAGCGAAGATCCGAAGATCCACGAGATGGCACGGAAGGTACAGGGTGTTGTGCTCGCCCACTTGCTCCACCCGAACACGCTGGAGCGAATCACGGATACGCGCCTTTACGGCAACGGCTACCCGCTGATCGACTACATGGACGAACTGACGGACGCCGTATTCGAAGCGGATGCTAGCAGCAACGTAAACACCTTCCGCCAGAACCTGCAGCTTGCCTATGCGCAGGGACTGGCCGGCGTGCTTACGGACGAAGGGCGAAAGATGTACGATCCGATCGCTCAAACCGCGGCTCTGCACAGCCTCAATCGCATTGAGGATCTGATCGGCAACCGTCGCGGCGTGAACACCGAAACGCGTGCTCACACACAGCACATCCTGCTGA
>NZ_DAXETW010000158.1:0-9581 GCF_051155795.1 Longibacter sp. | reverse complement strand
GTCGCGTTCCTCGGGTGGAATGCTGATCATGCCGACCAGCTCCTCATCGTCGTTGAGACGCATGCCACGCACACCGCGCGTGTTGCGCCCCATGGGGCGGGCATCGTCCTCGTGAAAGTGGACGGCGCGCCCACCAGAAGAGGCCACGACGACCGTATTGTCGCCACCGGTCAGTGCAGCCTCGAGCAGGTCGTCGCCGTCGTCGATCGAGATCGCGATGATCCCGTCGGTGCGAGGGCGGCTGAAGGCTTCGAGCGCCGTCTTCTTGACCTGTCCCTGGCGCGTGGCCATCAGGACGAAGTGCGAGTTCAAGAACTCGTCGTCCTCGAAATCCTCTTTGCTGACGTTGAGCACCGTGCGGATACGGTCCTCCTTGCTGATCTGGATGTAATTCCGGATCGAGCGTCCCCGGGCGGTGCGGCTCCCCTCCGGAATTTCGAACGGCCGTAGCCAGTAGCACTGGCCGTGATCGGTGAAGAAGAGCAGCACGTCGTGCGAGTGGCAGACGAAGAGATGCTCGATATAGTCGTCGTCGCGCTTGCCGGAGCCGCGCATTCCGACGCCGCCGCGACCCTGCGACCGATAGGCGTCGACGCTCGTGCGTTTGACCAGGCCCTGGTGGGTCACCGTGACCACGACGTGCTCCCGCTCGATCAGGTCTTCGATGATAATGTCGCCGCCCGTCTTGTCGATCTCGGTGCGGCGCTCGTCGTCGAACTGCTCCTTGACCGCCAGCAGTTCATCCTTGATGATCTGCATGCGGAGCTCCCGGCTGCCAAGAATGCTCTGATAGCGCTGGATCTCCTGGATGATGTCCCGATATTCATCGGCGATTTTCTCACGCTCCAGCCCCGTCAGGCGGCTCAGCGTGAGGCGGAGGATGGCGCTTGCCTGGTCGTCGGTCAGCCAGTGGCCCTCCTGCGGGCGGCGGGCCAACTCCTCGTACTCGTCGTCGAGCATGTCGCGGACGGTCATCTGCGACTGGTCGCTCTCGACGGGCGGAAGGAGCGGGACGCCGAGTTCGCGCAGGTCGTCTTCCGTAAGCTGCGACGGGTAGCGACCCAGCATCAGGTTTTCGTGGGCGGCGTCCTTGTCGGGGGAGTGGCGGACGATGGTGATGACCGCGTCCAGGTTGTCGAGCGCCAGCGTCAGGCCCTCCAGCACATGAGCCCGTTCCTGTGCCTTCCGCAGGTCGTACTCGGTCCGGCGGACGACAATCTCATGGCGGTGATTTACGTAATGCCGGATCGCGTCCTTGAGCGTCAGCACCTTCGGCCGGCCGTCCACGAGGGCGACCATATTGACGCCGAAGGTGTCCTGCAGGCGCGAGTTCTTGTAAATCTGATTCTTGACGATGTCCGGCACCGCGTCCTGCTTCAACTCCACGACGATGCGCATGCCGTTCCGATCGCTTTCGTCGCGCAGGTCGGACACGCCGTCGATCCGCTCCTGGCGGACGCGGTCAGCGATTCGCTCAAGTTCGGTGGACTTGTTGACCTGGTACGGGATTTCCGTAATGACGAGGGCTTCACGGCCCTTGCGGATCTCCTCCACGTGCATTTTCGCACGCATGACGACGCGCCCGCGGCCCGTGTGGTAGGCCTCGTAAACGCCCGCATATCCGTAGATGATGCCGCCGGTCGGAAAGTCCGGCGCCGGCACATGCTCCATCAGGTCGTCGATGGAGATCTCCGGATCGTCGATATAGGCGACGGTCGCGTCGATGGCTTCGCCGAGGTTGTGCGGCGGGATCTTCGTCGCCATCCCGACGGCAATCCCGTCAGCCCCGTTTACGAGCATGTTGGGGAAGGCCGCCGGAAGCACCGTCGGCTCCTCCAGGGTGCCGTCGAAATTTTCCCGGGTGTCGACCGTTTCTTTGTCGAGGTCGGCCAGCATCTCCTCGGCGATCTTCGTCATGCGGGCCTCCGTGTACCGCATGGCCGCCGCGGAGTCGCCATCGATCGAACCGAAGTTGCCCTGGCCGTCGACGAGCGGGTAGCGCATCGAGAAGTCCTGCGCCAGACGGACGAGGGTGTCGTAGACGGAGGAGTCGCCGTGAGGGTGGTACTTACCGAGCACCTCCCCGACGATTCTCGCGCTCTTTTTGTACGCGGCCCCGGCCGTCAAATTCAACTCGCTCATGCCGAAGAGCACGCGGCGGTGCACCGGCTTGAGGCCGTCGCGCACGTCCGGTAGCGCCCGGCTTACGATCACCGACATGGAGTAGTCGATGTAGGAGGACTTCATCTCCTCCTCGATGTTTATCGGAATGATGCGGCTTTCGTCCGCTTCCATGCTCGCTTTTGATTATTTCAGACACTCATCCACGCACGGCAAACGCCCGCACGACCGCACGACCTCGCCCGTCCCGAATCGATCTCGGGTCGTGGCAGGACCGCCCGTTCAAACCGGCCAGCATGCGCATTTCACTATCACAGCAAAGTACCATAGAAACGGGAGAAACGCCACTTTTGAAGCACGGCAAACCCTTCCTGGTGAACACTCCGTAGAGGTTTCACAGGACGCTCTTCGGCGATCGCCGCGGCCGGACAGACAAACCCGAAAATCGGATGTTGAGACGAGGTGTGAGGGCCGGGGTCGCAGGTGCGTCACGGTTTGATCATGCCGCCCCGGGACCGCCACACCTGCTTCCGGGTTTATCGCCATGCCGGCCGTGCCCCTCACCGGGTGCCCTCGCCCGTCCCCGATCGACCTTTCGACCGCTCATGCCACTTCGCCGTATCTCGATCGCTCTCCTTCTTCTGCCGCTCGGGCTCTTTATGCTTTCGTCGACGTCTCACCGCGCATCCTTTTCTCCGTCCGAACCGGCCGCCTCAGCCCCGCCGGACTCCGCCGCTCTGGCGCCGGATGGCTTCGACCTTCAGGGTCACCGGGGCGCGCGTGGACTGGCACCGGAGAACACCCTGCCCGCCTTTCGCCGGGCGCTCGACCTGGAGGTGACGACGCTCGAACTCGACGTCGTAATCAGCGGGGATGGAAAGGTCGTCGTCTCGCACGAACCCTGGATGTCGAGCGTCATCTGCACGACCCCGGACGGCGAGTCGGTGCCGGACGGGTCGGAGCGCGAGCACAATATGTTTGAGATGACGTACGACGAGATCAAGGCGTACGATTGCGGCTCGCGGGTGCATCCTCGCTTCCCGGAGCAGAAGCAAGAGCCCGTGCACAAGCCCCTCCTGCGTGACGTGATCGACATGGCGGAGTCCTACGCGAGCACGCACGACCGGGGACCGATCTTTTACAACGTCGAGACGAAGATCCGGCCGAAGTGGGAGGGGACCTTTACACCGGATCCAGAGACGTTCGCCGACGCCGTGCTTCACGTGCTGGACGATGCCGGCGTGACCCGGCGATCGACGATCCAGTCTTTCGATCCCCGTACCCTGATTGTCGCGAACGCCCGGCAGCAACCCGTTCGGCTCGCCCTATTGATCGCCTCCTCCGCGGACAATGGGGTGGCTGAAAACCTGAGAATGCTTCCATTCACGCCGGACATTTACAGCCCCGACTACTCGCTGGTGACGGACGCTGTGATCGCCGAGGCGCATGATCGGGGCATGGATGTCATTCCCTGGACGGTCAACGATCCCGACGAGATGGAGCGCCTGGTCGGCCTTGGCGTGGACGGCCTGATTACCGACTACCCCGACCGGGCGGTGGCTACGCTCGAAGCGTGGAGCCGGTGATCGCGTCAGCGTCCCGTCCGTGAGGCGTCACTCGTTCGCCGCCAACGCCTGATCGATGACGTCCAGGAGTTGGTCGGCCGTAAATGGCTTGCCGAGGTATGCGTCAAAGCCGGCCTCCAGGAACCGCTGCCGATCGCCGGAAAGCGCAAACGCGGTAAGGGCGACGATGGGCGTGCCCGCGTAATTCGGCAGCGACCGCACCTCGGGCAGCAGGTCCAGTCCGCTGCCTCCGCCTTCCAGGTGAATGTCCATCAGGATGAGATCGTACGGGGTTTCGCCCACGGGGCGGGTCTGTCGCGCGGCGTCGATCGCGTCCTCGCTGGAGGCGACAATATCGACGTCGTGGTACGGCTCCAGGATGCGTTCGACGAGCACCTGCGTCTCCGGTGTGTCTTCCACCACGAGAATGCGGCATCCGGGGTGGTGTCGCTGTAGCTCTGGTCGTGGCGCTGGCTGTTCACCGTCGGTGTCGTGGACGGCCGGAAACGTAATCACGAACGTACTACCTTCATTTTTCTGGCTGCTGACCTCGATTGTGCCGTCGAGTTCATCCACGAGCTGCTTGGAAATGGCCAGGCCGAGTCCGGAGCCTTCATGCGTCCGCTTGAGCCCCGCGCTCTCCTGCTTGAATACGTCGAACAGGTGAGGGAGGAACTCCTCGCTGATCCCAACGCCGGTGTCGCGAACCCGGATCTCTACGCCGGCGCGCGGTCCGGGCATTCCGGTTTCGCAAGGACGATCTCCATGCTCCGGTTCTCCCGCCGCCCGTGGTAGCAAAACCTGGCGGACGGTGACGCTAACTTCTCCATCGTCCGTAAACTTGATCGCATTGCCGATCAGATTCGACAGGATGCGGTCGAGTGCGCCCTCGTCGAGTCGGGCATAGCATGGTCGGCCCGGCCGATCTACATTCAGGTCGAGCCCCTTGTTATCGGCGAGGGGATGCATCAAGTCTACATGGTCCTCGACGTGCTGTGCCACGTCGATCAGCGTCCGGTTCAACTCCATCTCCCCGGACTCCAGCATCGACAGATCGAGGACGGAATTCAGCGTGTCGAGCAACCGTTTGCCGCTCTGCTCGATCAATTGCGGAATCCGCCGGTGGGAGGACGGCAGTTCGTCGGTAAGAATGTCGGCAAATCCGATGATGGCCGTCAGGGGCGTTCGAATCTCGTGGCTCATGTTTGCGAGGAAGGCGGACTTCAGCCGGTTCATCGTTTCCGCCTCGTCCCGTGCTCGGATCAATTCCTGCTCGTTGCGCCGCCGCTCGGTGATATCCTCCACAATACCAACGCCGCCCAGCACGTCGCCGGCCTCCGACCGGATGCTGTTGAAGAGCACCCGCACGGGCGTCACCTTGTCGGCCGTCACGGAGGCGTAATCGCCTTCGTACGTGCCACTGCCATGCTCAAGGGCGTCGATGACGGCCCGGATCAGCGCCTGGTCCTCCAGGTCGTCGATCATATTCAGGCCGATCAGGTCATTGCGTGACGAGCCCACGATGCGGACCAGGTTGTCGTTGCACTGCGTGATGCAGGATTCGGCGTCGAAGTGCAGGATCCCGAGCGGGGACTGGTTGAAGATGTGCTTGTACTTAATGCGATTCGCCCGCATCGCCCGATCGTAGTGCCGGGCGTGCGTGATCTCCCGGAGCGCACCATGAACGCGTCGGACGCCGCCCGAGCCGTGGATCGGCTGGCTGTAGTCGCAGACCCAGCGATCGCGTGCCGACGACGTTCGAATCCGGTATTCGGTCACCATCCGGGAGCCCGCCGCGAGGTGCTCGCGATGCCGGTGAAGGAGGGAACGGTCTGCCGGATGAACGTGCTCGATCCAATCCTGCCCGGCCATCAGACGGCCATGAGAGATGCCGATCAGACCAGAGAGGGATCCGGACGCCCACGTGAGGGCAAAGTGCGGGGCGTTGCCATCCGCAGCCGAGACGGTGAGGTCGTAGGCCGCATCGGTCGTAAGATCGACCAGCGAGCGATACCGGGTCGCCGCGTCCCGAAGGCTTTCGTTTTCTTCCCGAAGATGCTCAATCTCCTCGCGGAGCCGGACTCGTTCGGCGTCGTCCTCGTGGTTCGGTTGCGGTTGTCCCGATGCATCTCCGGGCGGTTCGTCAGGGGGCTCGTCAGTAGACTCGGAGGCGGGATTCGCCGCGCCGGTCCGCTCGGTCGCCCTGGAATCTGGATTGGGGACGTGCGTGTCCATGGCAGCACGGGTTCACGAAGGGATGGTGGAACGGGAACCACAGCGCAAAGGGGCGACGTGCTCCGCCGGCCCGGCCGGAGCTGCTCGTTGACGCGCTCTCCATTCATCGAATGTTCTAAATATAGCAAAGGACTGACCGAGAGTCACATCCTGCCGTCGGTCGACGTTGTCATTACAGGTTTGAAAAAGTTATACCGTCCAGGCGACGATTCACCGGCGGGCCGAACGAACGATCGGTACGCAGGGTACAGGCTAATTACTGTTTCCTTTCCTGTTATCTCCGCCGTTATGCCTGACCGCGCTACCGACGACGTCCTCCGCCACTACCGGTCCTGGAAACGACTCGCTCCGCTCGGATTGATCGGCGTCGGGTTCGGGGCAAGTCTGATTGGCCACGCCACCCTCAAGAAGGCGTCGACCGACCGCACCTGGCCCTGGATTGTGGCCGGCACGCTGGGGCTGGTCGCGCTGAACGCCGGACTCAGCATGTTCGGCGACGCGGTGAAGCACCGGACGCTGTACGAGATCAACGCAGAATCGTAGGGATGAAACCGGGCGAACCGACCGCTGCTGCCGATGCCAGATGATGCCGATACGGAGACGCTGATGGGAGTCCTGACACGAGATGCGCACGTCGGTTCACGGAAAAACAGCTCGACAGAGCCTTGCAAGGCGGCACGTCTGAAGATGAGCCGGCGGACCCGTGTTGCAAGTCGATTGATCCTGCTGCTGGGCATGATCATCGGGCTGGTGTCGGCCGGGCCGGCGACGGCGCAGCCCGACACATCGGCGGTAATCACCGGAGAGGTAGTCGACGCCCAGACGGGTAGCCCGCTTCCGCTTGCCAACGTGATCGTAGACGGGCGATCGCTCGGGACCACGACCGATCAGAACGGACGGTTTCGCCTCGGTGACGTACCTCCGGGTCGGCAGACGCTCCGGGCCTCGTACGTCGGCTTCGAAACCGAGCGCCGGGAGGTGACCGTGCGAGCCGGTTCCACCTTCAACGTCCGCATCGCCCTCGTCCCCGTCGACATGGAGGTGGAGGGCGTCACCGTGACCGGGCGGCGTGTGGAGGAGCAGGCGCTGGGCACCGAGACGATGACGCCGCAGGAGGTGCAAAACCTTCCAACGATCCTTGAGCCGGACCTCTTCCGATCGCTTCAGCTTCTGCCCGGCGTGAAGGCCGCTTCCGACTTTTCCAGCGGCCTATACATACGCGGCGGCTCGCCCGATCAGACGTTGATTCGCCTGGATCAGGCGACGATTTACAATCCGACGCACGTCTTCGGGTTTTTCTCGACCTTCAACCCTGACGCCATCGGCGATGTGGTTCTCTACAAGGGCGGCTACCCCGCGCGTTACGGTGGCCGGCTGGGAGCCGTCGTAGATATTCAGAACCGCCGAGGGGCTGACCATACCATCGAAGGCGGTGTCAGCCTCGGGCTTCTCGCCTCGCGGGCGTACGGCACCGGCCCGTACGAGGTCGGTGGCCGGGCGGGGACGTGGATGGCGGCGGCCCGTCGCTCGACCATCGAACCTCTGCTTTCCGGCCTGCAGGCGGCCGACGTCGGTGACATTCCCGAGGGATTCTACTTCTGGGATGTGAACGCAGCCACCCAGCTCAACGTGACGGACCGCGATCGGCTGTCGGTTTCGCTCTACGCAGGTCGCGATCAGCTCGACTTCCCCTTCCTGAGCGATGTCGTCTTCGACATCAGCTACGGTAACCGGGCAGGAACGGTATCATGGCAACGCGTGATCGGCGACAATCTGACGACGCAGGTCTCCCTCGCCGGCTCCCACTACTTTGCCGATCCGAAGGCAGATATCGCCAACACCCAGTTCGTTCGCGACAACGACGTGTTCGATGTGGCCGCCGACGCACAGTCGACGCTGTCCGCTGGGTCGCACACCCTGGAGGGCGGTGTTCGAGCCGGTCGATTTGTGTCGCGGCTCCGCAACTTCTTCAACGGCGATAGAAACTACAGCCCCAGCTTTCGTACGGTTTACGGCAGCGCGTACCTGCAGGATACGTACCGGGCTACCGACGACTGGACCGTCACCGGCGGCGTCCGGGCGAGCTACTTCGGTGAGGGGACGAACCTGCGGGTTGCCCCGCGCTTGACACTCGAGCATCGCCTGACCGACCGGGTCCGCCTCCAGGCGGGGTACGGCCGGTACTACCAGTACCTGACCGCCGCATCAACGGAGCTCTTCTCGGCATTTGACTTTTGGCTGACGACCGACGATCAGGTCCCGCCGGCTTTCGGCGATCAATTCGTGGCCGGCGTCAAAACGCAGCCGAGGGAAAACCTGCGCGTGGACGTCGAGCTATACTACCGCACCCTCCGCGACCTGTTTGAGTTCGACCGACTCTACACCGACTATACCGGTCTCGACTATCCGGAGGTGTTCCGGTTCGGCGACGGATACGCGGCCGGCGCTGAGTTTATGGTTCGGCGACGGGAGGGGACCGTAAACGGCTTCATCAGCTATGCCCTGAGCCGGACCCGCCGCGAGTTCGATCGCTTCGAGAACGGTCAGGTGTTCGCACCAAAGTACGACCGCCTGCACGATCTGACCGCGGTGCTTCGATACGACTTCGCCGAGGACTGGCGCGCAACGGCGGTGTTTACGTACGCTACCGGACAGGCCTACACCGAGCCGAGCGGGTACTACAAACTGGTGGACGATCCGACGCTGAGTCGGCCCCGGGACGTGCTGCAGTCGGATTACAACGCCTCGCGCCTCCCCGCCTACCACCGCCTCGACGTTGGCGTCCGGCGGAAGGGCGACTTCTTCGGCATCGGCACCTATGAAGCACGGATGCAACTGGTCAACGCGTATGGCCGCCGAAACATCTGGTTCGTCATTTTTGAGCCCACGCAGGGGAATACGATCGAACGCAACGTGGTACCGCAGATCCCGGTCCCGCTTCCGAACCTGTCGCTTACGGTCAACTTCTGAGGGTACATCGTCACGCCATCGGCTCGCAGGTCTGCGGGCCCGGCCAACCTTGCATTTCCTGCGCCCTTTAGCGTATCTTCATGATTGCTCGTCGTGCGGTGTCGGCCCGTACCGCTGTCACGCGAGCTTCACCTCCTGGCGCTCTCTCCATTTCCGTCCGTTCCGGTTCGACCATGCCATTGCAGATCCGCCCGTCCTTCCAGCAGGTGCTTCCCTGCGCACCCGCGAAGGTGATCCGCTACCTGAAACGAGAGGTCATTCAGGAGCACGCCCCGTGCACGGGCAACTTTTACGACCATCACGCCATCCTGAACGTGCCGGAAGAGAACCAGCATTTCTGGTCGCCGCAGCTCAGCCTGGACTTCGAATCCCATCGCGAGGGCACGCTCGTGCGAGGGCTCTTCGCGCCGCACCCTTCCGTCTGGACCATGTATGTGGCGGCATACGCCATTCTCGGGTTCAGCGGCATCATCGCGCTTCTCTTCGGTACGTCCCAGATGAGCCTGGGAATGAGCGCGACAGCGCTGTGGGTGCTGCCATTCGCGGGCATCCTCGCCGCGCTCGTCTACGGGACCGCCTGGATCGGGCAGCGGCTCAGCCGCCAGCAGATGGGAGAACTCCGCGAGTTCATCGATGACGCCCTTCACAATTGCGCTCTCCGCGCCGAATCATCCTCTTCTCTGCCCTGAC
>NZ_DAXETW010000157.1:0-9351 GCF_051155795.1 Longibacter sp. | reverse complement strand
ATCTCGCACACGCAGAGTTCTCCGCCGCCATGATAAATCAAGTCGACGATCCGCAGACGCACCTCATTCGCAAGTGCCTTGAAGCGCTTGACATGCGTATCGATCTCGTCCGGCGGCAGAGTTTCATGCGGCGTTCCTCCGCAGGCGCAGGTTACCGTCTCTGTGGATTTCATCGCAGGGTTGTAGGAGGCCAGGAGAGGGAGTGAGCCGGAATGCCAACATCTTACATAGATAAGTATCTATATATGATCCTGCTGCTGCCTCTGTCCGTTCAATCTTCACGATTCCAATCATGAAGGCCCACACACCTGGATGGTATGGACCAGGACCAGGCATTGGGTTCCTGCGCGTCGTCTACGGTCTCTGGGGCGATGTATTGATAGGTCGAGGCGGCTCACCGATTACCTGTATGGGTGCACTCAACCCCTACAGCCTGAAAGAGGCTTCGCGTGCGAGTTAAGGGACTCGTCATTGCTCGTCTCAAGAACCAGCGTTTGGATACGCACACTGGAAACACATCACTCCGCACAGCAGCGCTGAGCCTGGATGGCATTGTCTCAAAAGACGTGTCAAAATCGATCGTATCAATACCTGCCAGATAGTGTAGGTTTTGCACCATACACCGAAAAGAGACGGAGCCGACAACGTTTTTAGACCGGGGAGATGCCGTGCCGTTGTCGGGATAATACGTTGCTCGGTGCAGGCTGATCGTAAAGCTGGGAAAAGGATGTCGTGCCTTCGGCGTTTACATCCTGACCACCACTGCACAGTAGCGTACTCACCTCAGCCTACTTTTTACCGTGGAGAATGTGCAGGCTCACGAGGCGAGCGACGAGGACGGCGACGTAGAAGACTCCCGTGACGGCTTCCAGAACGGCAAGGGATCGCGCGCGGCTGCTCAGAGGAAGCACGTCGCCATACCCTAAGGTAGTCAGGGTCACAAAACTGTAGTACAGCAGATCACCCCATGGGCGGGTGTCGCCGGTGGCTGTGAGGGTGAACGAGCCGGGCTGAAGAGTCTCTGTGACGGTATACAGCATGGCCCAGATCACCCCGAGCAGCAGGTACCCGGCGATGGCCCCGTAAATCATCTCCGCGTCGACCCGGTCTGCCTGGATCACGTGCCGAAGGAGGATTTGAGTCACGTACCCCAGAAAAAGGGCACCCAGTGCAGGTGCCAAGACGGCCACAGCAACGTCGTCCAAACCCAACTGATCGAGCCACAACGCGATGAACCAGGGGATGCCCAGCAACAGGGCCACCACCCATTGGCGCTTCTGCTCACTTACCGCATGCACGGCGGTGAACAGCACCGCTGTTAGCATGACGTTCAGCACTAACATGCCCTGGATAAGGGGATAAACAACGATTAAAACCACAAGGGCAATCAGCAAGAACTGCAGTCGGGCTCTGAGCAAGGGCATGATGTCTTCGTTTTGAAGATTGGCTCGATGCCAAAAAGTCCCAACTTGGCTCCATCCTCACTCAGACCGGGTGGTCGACGTCGGTTCCGGCATGGATCGTCCTCATTACCTTTCCCGAAACGCCTCACATGAGCGGCTCGCTGGCACTGCATACTCACTGGTACTGCCTACAAGGCAATCTGCCGAGCTTTGTGGGTATAGTACATCCAGGCAGTCAGGAAGTATTGTCGTGATCAAAGACCTATTCAGGAAACAACCTTGACCCACACCAACGGCACCGATGTCACGCGCATCACCCATCGATCGCTGGTCGTTGTTCGTTTCGGATTGCTCATGTCTTCTCAGGCGTAGTACGATACCCGGTATGAGGCTTTCCTCGGCTTCTCGTATCTCGGCGCGAAGCCAAACCGTGACCTCGCCAGTTTCGGCCTGTCCAGCGCTAACCCGTACAGTTATGATCTACCGAGGCACCGTTTACTCTGAGTTGGAAGTTGCTGAGGGATAGGTAAAGCCGGAAAAGTTGACGCGGAAGAGCAGTGCGTACAGGGCGGGGACGAAGCCGAGCGTGAGTACGGTGGCGAAGAGGAGACCAAACAGAATCGATACCGCCATCGCTTCGAAAAGTGGCCCACCGCCAAGCCACAAGGGAATAAGGCCTCCCGCCGTCGTCGCGGTGGTGAGAAGGATGGGGCGAAAGCGGCGCTGAGCCGACTCCACGATGGCGCGGTCGGGCGGATGGCCGTTTTCATTCATCTCGATGTCGATGCGGTCGAGTAGCACGATGGCGTTGTTGATCACGATTCCCGCAAGCGCAATGATGCCAAGGAGCGCCATAAAACCGAACGGCTGTCCCGTGATGAGGAGGCCAAAGGTTACCCCGATGACCGAGAGCGGGATGGTCAGCAAGATGATCGTTGGCTTACGAATCGAGTTGAACTGCCACACCAGCAGGAGTAAGATGATGATGCCGGCGATAGGGAGTTTTTCTGTGATGGACGCGGTTGCCTGGGAAGAGCCTTCGATGTCGCCGCCAAGTTCGAAGCCATACCCGAGCGGCCAGTCTTCTTGCTGGGCTTCGAGCCATGGCGTGAGGTCTTCCGAAATGTCGAAGGCCGTTCGGCCCACGGCCGGGTCGAGCCCGGAGCGGACCGTGACCGCGAGCGAACGGTCGCGGCGTAGGATCTGGGAGGGCTCAAACGCAAGCTCAATATCGGCGACCTGTCCGAGCGGGACGTTTCGCCCGGTCGCCTGAGCGTACATGTTGATCGATTCGATCCGGCTGATGCTTTCGCGTACGCGCTCCCCCGATCGAAGCGTCACGGGGATAATCTCGGCGGCCTCCCGAAACTGGGTCGCTTCGACCCCGGACAGGGCGGTCTGCAGCGATACCGCGATGTCCTGGTTCGAGACCCCGGCCCGGCGTGCCCGTACTTCGTCGATTTCTACGCGCAGCTTCTTGGTGAACTGTCCCCAGTTATCGGAGATGTTGATCGTTCCATCAATGGAGGCGACCTGTTGCTTTACCTGGTCGACGATACCGAAGAGAACGTCCGCATCATCCCCGAAGAGCCGCACCTCGATCGGATTCGCGGTGGCGGGCCCTGACGACAGGGGTCGTATTTTCGCATCGAGGCCCGGGTGGCGCTGTTCGACGTAGCCACGCAGGCGACGCATCACGTCGTTCTGCACGTCGAAGCTCGTCGTGTTGGCAATCAGGGCGGCGTAATTGGAGCGGCCTTGCTCCGGGCTGTAACCCAGGTTGAACCGGGGCGCTCCCGTCCCGACAAAGAACGTCCAGTTTTCAAGTCCCGGCTCGCTCGCGCCGGTTGATGCCAATTCGGCGTCCATAAATCCCTCGATATCCGCGACGACGGCCTGGGTCTGTTCGAAGGACGTACCATACGGCAGGTTCAGTTCGCCCGTGAAGAGCACCTCTCGCTTCTCCGGGAAGAAGATTTGCTCCACGAATCCGAACCCCCAGAGCGATACGAGGAGCAGCCCGTATGCCGCAAGGAGCGTAAGAGCCGGTCGCTTGAGGAGGCCGGTCAGAAGGTCGCGATACCGGCGATAGAAGGGGGAGTCGTACTCACCGCCTTCATCATGTGCGGGGGCGTCACCAGAAGCGTCATCAGAAGCGACATCACCCGTGGCAACGTCACCGGCATCCGTGGCCGCGCTAATCGTTGTGTCGCCCCTCTTCCTTTTTACCCGCAAGAAGAGAACGCAAAAGAGCGGGATCATGGTAATCGCCAGGAGCCACGACGAGAGAAGCGTGATGGTAATCACCTGAGCGAGAGGGGCCGTGTATTCGCCGACCGTCGATTCGGCGAGGTAGATTGGCAGAAACGCGGCCGCGGTCGTGAGGGAGGAGACGAGGAGCGGGATGCGCAACTCGCGCGCCGACGCGACAGCGGCTTCCACGGCCGACTTGCCTTCCTCCATCTCCACCAGGATCGCCTCGCTCATCACGATCGCGTTATCGACCAAGAGGCCAAGCGCGATGATCAGGGCCGCGAGGGATATCTGGTCGAGGCCGATGTTGAAGCCGTCCATCATCATCAGGGTTGCGACCATGGCCATCGGAATGAGCGTGGCAACGACGAGCCCCGTTCGGAGCCCGAGGAAGATCAGCATCGAGAGAATGACGATGCCGATCGCCTGAAACACCGACGACGTGAAGTCGCCGACCGAGCGCTCGACCACGCCGGGCTGAAAGCTGAGGACACCAAACGAGAGGCCGATCGGATAGCGCTGCTCGAGCCGGCGAACGGTGGTCAGCACGTCGTCCCCGAGCCCGATGATATCCCCCCCGTCCCGCATAGAAATCGCCAGTACGAGACCCTCCTCGCCGGTCACGCGCACTTCCTCGGTGCGCGGGTCGACGTAACCCCGGTTTACATCGGCAATATCCCCGAGGAAGACCACGTCGCCGGTTCCGGGCAACCTGATGACGGTGCGCCGGATTGCCTCGACGGTTTCGTAGGCGCCGGATGGCTCGAGCGTGATGCTTTCCACGCCGGTCTGCACCGCTCCGCCCGGGATGATGATGTTGCTCGTCTGAAGAATGTTCTGAAGCTGCCCCGTGGAGAGGCCGAGCTCCGCGAGGCGAGCGTTATCGTATACCACGAAGACGCGCTCGGGCTGCGCGCCGATGATCTCAACTTTGGCGACATCCTCGATCTTGAGGAGTTCACTCCGTACTTGCTCAGCGGTCTCCTCCAGTTCGCGGTAGGAGAACCCATCGCCCGTCAGCGTCAGGAGGGTACCAAACACGTCGCCGAACTCGTCGTCGACCGTGGAGACCACACCAGCCGGCAGATCGGGCCCCACCTGTTCGACTTTGCGCCGAAGCTTATCGAAGACGGGCTGGAGGTCCTGCACATCGTCCTTTAACGCCACGGAAATGATGGAAACGCTTGTGCGCGACGTGCTGGTAATGTTGTCTACTTCCGGGATTTCCTGAATACGCTGTTCCAGCTTGTCGGTCACGAGCTGTTCGACGCGCTGAGGGCTCGCCC
The DNA here is from genome assembly GCF_051155795.1 of Longibacter sp. Lineage (NCBI taxonomy): Bacteria > Pseudomonadati > Rhodothermota > Rhodothermia > Rhodothermales > Salisaetaceae > Longibacter > Longibacter sp. The sequence continues at coordinate 4,409 of NZ_DAXETW010000157.1, read as the reverse complement.
CGGGAAACGGCGTGATGACGCGTGCCACCCGAATCTTAAAGCCAGGGTCCTCGGCGCGGGGCAGGTTCAGATACGCCTGTATGCCCGCGAAGAGCACCGCCACGAGCACCACGGCTGTGACGACCTTATTTTCAATTGCGTAGCGGGTAATGTCCATGTTGATCCGCGATGAATCGGGTAGAATAGAGATCCCCGCAAAGTGATGAAGAGGGGAGGAGGAGAATAGACGTAGGTATCACGTAGGGGAGCGCTCGTCCGGGTGTGTTTTTTGTCCCGCAAATATGCCCGTGTTATTCCTGGCCGCCACCCTGTTGTGTGCCTACGGAGTCGGAGGGCGAGCGGGCACCGCCGAGCAGGGCCACCTCCTGGCTATCTGCCAGAACGCTGACGCCCGCCGTCACGACGAGGTCGCCGCTCTGGACCCCTTCCAGGATCTCGATGGCGTCGCCCTGAAAGCCGCCGGTCTCGACCGGGCGGCGTAGCGCGATCGCTCGGTCCTGTCCCTGCTGCTGCAGCACAAAGACGAACCGGCCGTCGCGATCTTCACCTACGGAGTGCGCTGGAACGACCACCCGGATCGCAGATGAACTCTCTCCCGCAGATGATGAGGCACCCATCGGAAGCGTGACGTCTGCCGCCATGCCTGGTCGGACCTGCGATGCGGTTTCCGTGAGGCGCACGGTGACTGGGAAAGTGGTTGCGCCGCCCGTGGGGGCTACACCCACCTCGGTGATGGTCGCTTCGTACTCTGCATCCCCCAGTGCGCCGATGCGAACCTGCGCAGGGGCACCGGTGCGGACCCGTCCGATCAGTCCCTCCGGCACGGGCACCTCGACCTCCGGCTGTCCGGCTCCGCTGATCGTGACCACCGGTCGACCGGGACTGACCTGTTCTCCGACTTCAGCCGCTACATCAGCGACGGCGCCTGAGAGGGGCGCGGCGAGCTGCGTGTAGCTGACCTGCCGCTCGGCCGCGCGTAGCTGCGCCTCCGCAGATCGCACCTGCGCCTGAGCCGACGTAAACTGCGCCCGTGCAGCGTCGAGATCACTTTGCGATGCTCCCTGATTTGCGTACAGCTGTTGCGTGCGTTCGTAGGTCGCCTCCGCGTTGCGGAGTTGGGCGTTTGCCTGCGCCAGCGCCGCCTCGGCCTGCCGTTGTTGGATGACATAGTCCGTGGCGTCGAGTCGGGCGAGGATTTGCCCCCGTCGGACTTGCTGCCCCACCTGCACGCCGACGGACTCCACAGCTCCGCGTACCCGGAAGGCAACCTGGGCCTCAGACCCAGCCTGCGCGACGCCTGAAAAGGTTCGTCCCTGCTCGCTGCTGGCGCTGAATACCTGTTCGTAGCGGACAGGGCGTGGCGGCTCCTCCGGCGGGGCTTCCTCGGTCCGACATCCTGCTGTCACAACCAGGACCAAAAGAGCGCTACACAGAAGAGATCGAAGAATGTAGCGATCTGGCGACCGGCCGTAGCGTAGACCGATGGGCAACCGTAACACAGTCGGGATAGGCAACGGATTGATGGTTAAGGGAAGAATGAGTGGAAGGGTGCGTCCGCGTGGGGGCGAGCCACCCTGACGGCTGTCCCCCGATAGGTGTATTCGTTCTGTGTCAACGTGCTACCTCTCTGCAGACACGCTGCGCAGGAACTCTCCGAGTCGCTCGCGGAAGGCCGCAAGATCGTCGGGCGAGCTGAGTGCCTCGAAGCGGCTGAGCGCGCGCTCGACGCGCTTGAGATCAATCAGGAAATTGTAGGTCGCGTTCGTCACACCCACTTCCGCCTGCTGAGCAGCCGTCTGTGACTCGAGGAGCGGTGTCACGTCCAGGGCACCCGCCGCGTAAGAGTCCGTCACGATGTCGAGTGACTGTTGGGCCGCGTCCGCAGCGCGGCGTGCTTCGCGTATGGCTGCGTAGGAAGCCGCGGCAAACTGAAGCTGTGTGCGCATGTTTTGCTCGACGCGTTGTGCGGCCAGGTCGCGCTCCAGCCGGAGGCGTTCGGCCTCTGCCGTGGCCCGGTTGCGCCGGGCGATGCGGCCGCCTCCTTCAAACAGGGGAAGCGAGATGTTCACCCCGACGGTCCAGAACGTGTTGGGTGGTTCCGGCAAGGGAAAAAACCCGGGCGAGCCAGTGGGGGCCGGGAATGACAGACCCTCCGTGCCGGCTCCGTCCTCGTACAGTGCGCTGTTCAACTGTGCGACGGCAGCCACCGTGGGAAGGTAGAACGAGCGTCCGGCAGCCCGTGCGGCTCGCTCTTGAGCGCGGATGCCGGCCTCGATGGCCTGAATCGCTGGCTCGGACCGCACCGCCTCTTCACTTAGAAAATCGCGGATTTCCTCGAAGACACGAGGGTTGGTGACGAAGCCGGCCAGTGTACTTCCTGCGCTGAGTGCGTCGGCGCCGGCCTGGACATCTTCGGCGACCATGAAAGGGGCTTCAAGCGGCCGATTGAGCACCTGGTTCAGCGCAAGGCGTGCAGCCTGCAATTGCACGAACGCGTTGATGAGATCCGTGCGCCGGGTTCCGCTTTCGGCCTGGAGGCGCAGCGATTCGGCGGGTCCGGCGGTTCCCACGGCCTCTCGCTGATTCGCCAATTCTAAGCTCTCGCGCGTCAGGATCAGGTTGTCCCGCTGCACCTGCACCAGGGCCTCCGCGCGCAGGACGTTCAGGTACGCCTCGGCGGCTTCGAGGGCAATGTCGAGCCGTCGCGTCGTTCGCTCGTTCTCCCGTGCGGACTGCGACAGTTTCTCGATGTTTACGTTCGCCCGTGCGCCCTCCGAAAACAGGATCTGAGAAAGGCTGATTTGACCCGTTGCTGTGCGCTCTGGCTGCTGTCCCAGTGACGCCTCGGCACGTTGTGCGTCGACGAGCGTCCCGGTGACGCCGGCGTCGATCTGCGGCAGGAGCGTCGAACGGGCTTCGCCCACCCGAGCCGCGCCCGCGATCACAGCTCGATCCTGCGCAGCCAGGGCCAGGTTCCCCGATACCGCCATTTGGATGGCTTCGTCAAGCGTGATCGTGTCCCCGGCCTGCTTGGGGTCTGTCCCGATGAGATCCGCTTCAAGAAGAAGCCCCAGCGGAGGGTAGACGTTCACGGCGCTGGCGGTTGCTCGGTTGATGACGAGCCGTCCGCTTGTCGTTGTTTGCACTGCGAACGTCGATGGATCATCTCCGAGTAGGATGCGCTCGGCAAAGACAGCGACCCGTCGGGCCAACTGAGAGACGATGTCGGTCTCAAAGGCGGCCATGAAGCCGAGGCTCACTTCGCGCTGTCCCCCGAATGCAAACGAAGGAAGGGTTCGAGTGGAGAGGCTGTCGGCAAGCGCTCGCAGCGCGGGCACCGACAGTCGGTCGAGCGGACCCACGTACACGCCGTCAATGTCCGTAGGCAGGTCGTCGAGGGTCGTTTCAAGCGAAGAGCCTACGGCCACCGCTTCCAGCTCAAGCCCTACGTCCGCCCCGATTCTTTGCAGTTGCCGCTCCAGACCGGGTATTCCACGCAACAATCCTTCATTCAGAAGAACCGCGACGCTCTCGACGGATGCGACTTCGCGGAAGGTTTGTAGATCGCGCTCCAGTGCTGCCGGCGCCGTAAGGTAGGTTACGCCGGAGGCTCCGCTCGACCCATTATCTTGGGGAAGGCCCTGCAGTTCGGGGTCGATTACAGCGGCTGCAATGACCGGATGAGGTGGATCCTGAAGTCCTGCAGCCACCTGCGATGTGAGGGCTCCAACGGTAATGACGAGATCCACGTCCGTATGCTTCATGACGAGGCGAATCTGCTGGTGTGCACCGGCCAAGGTGTAATCCGCCGCGACAGCCTCGAAGCGCAGGTCAAACGCGCGCGCGGCGAGCGTCCGGATTTCTTGCTCGAAGAGCGTGCGCAGGCTATCGTTGCGTGGACCCGGCCCGTCGAAAACGAACGTGATGGTCGCCTCAGAACGTGTCTCCGCCTGCGCCATCGCAGAGGGTGACCCGATCACAACACATAGTAGAACGCAAGCCGTGAGGAAGCCGATGCTAAGAAATAGAATACGACGAGTCATACGGAGGCTGAAGAGTCGAAAGGCGACAAAATAATACGCGTGTGACCGCTACGGAGGCTTGATTGCGCAGACTTACCCGTTGCCCTGAAGCCGATCGCGCATCTTCTCGCGCCGTTCTTCCTGCAGGGCGCCCCATTCGGCCATTTGGTCATCCGTAAGCACGGACGCTAGCTGTTTTTCCGTCTGCTTGTGCACCCTATTCATGTCCCGCCGCATCTTTAACAGCGTGCGGCGTCCGGGTCGGTCGTCTGGATCTATATTCTCGAGATCAATGCCGTATTCGTTGAGGATGGCCCGTCGTTGCATCTGGTCGTCTTTTAGGATGGGACGAACCGTCTCTTTCTGAGAATCCGTCAACTGAAGGCG
>NZ_DAXETW010000156.1:0-39301 GCF_051155795.1 Longibacter sp. | reverse complement strand
TCGACCGCTTCAACATCGCGGGCGGCCTGCTCTTCAACCTGTAGTCCCGTCTGATGCAGCGTCCATGTGCGCTTGTTGCACATGACCGCACATTGCAGCATCTCCGACTCGCGGCTCCCTCCAGGGCCGCGAGTTTTTTTTTGGTACGCTAGATATCTCTTTGCGTAACGCCGGGCCTCGCTTCCATACGGATGTCGCAGCATCGGGACACGTGCCGTGCACCGATGTGATCGATACCTATTATACATCCCGTTTGCGCCATGACTCAGCGACTGTCCGTTGCGACTGCGATCCTTTCGCTCCTTCTCTTTTCAGGCTTTGCATTCCTCCAGACCAATCCCGCCGCTTCGACCGAAGAGGTCGACATCCGTTCGGACGAACCCGTGGCGTGGACCCTCGACGAAGCGCATAGTGAAGTCCGTTTCCGTGTTCGCCATCTGGCGATCAGCAGCGTGACCGGGTTTTTCCGTGACTTCGACGCGTCCGTCACCATGACGCCGGACGACCTGTCGACCCTGTCCGCATCGGCGAACGCCCGGATTCAGAGCATTGACACGGGTAACACGGACCGGGACGACCATCTTCGGTCGCCGGATTTCTTCGATGCGGAGCGATTTCCCGAAATGTCGTTCGAAAGCACGGGCGTCAGCGACGTAAACGGCGAGGCGTTCACGCTGAACGGCCGCCTCACCATCCGCGATGTGACCCGCACCGTATCGTTCGATGGCACAATGATCGGGACGGCGGTTGGTCCGAAAGGGAAACAGCGCGCTGCGATTGCTGCAGAGACGGTCATCAACCGAAAAGACTTTGGCCTTACCTGGAATAAGTTGACAGAAGCCGGTGGTGTCATTGTGGGGGACGACGTAACCATCGAACTGGACGTCCAGCTGGTCCGGGCGGACGTGTAAGGGACGTCGATCCCGCGCCCATCGGCCGGGGTTATAAAATAACGCCGGGACGTCGCCTTCCGGCTGCGTCCCGGCGTATACATTCGTCGCCGAATCTGTCTTGTCCCGGTGATACCGTAGATCCGGCGCCTCAGCCTGACTGACCGGTCGGGGCGAGGTAGGCAATGGTCGCGCCCCAGGAACTGGCGTCCTTGGCGGTCTCGTAGCGCGTCACCGAATCCGTCCGGTCGAGGATGGCACGCACGCTTCGGCGCAACTGCCCCGACCCCTTGCCGTGAATGATGCGAACGCGGAGAATGCCCTTTTCGCGGCACACCCGCAGGTACTCGGGTACCAGCTCACCGATCTCGGACGGCTCGAACACGTGAAGGTCCAGCACGCCATCGATCGGGTATTCCTGTGCATCCATGGTCAGAGCCTTAAGGATTCGTCCAACGGCGTGACGCTTACTCACGAGGCGACGGAGGCGTCATTGGGAGGTTAAAGTGCTCGGCGACGTCGTAGTAGTTCTGCCAGTCCACCTCCGGATAGTTGTTCTGCAGCGCTTCCAGTTGGGACATGGACGTCGACTTGGCCGCAGCGACCGCCGACGAGAACGGGTCTCCCTCGAGAACGACGACGCGGACGTCTCGATCGACCGCGAAGTCAAGCGCGAAGGGGGCGGATCCTTCGTAGAAGATCTGCACGAGACCCGTATCGAACGCGTAGCCGAACGTGAGGGTGTAGTCGACCGCGTCAACGTCCTGCGACTCCTCGCCGTATGTGTACGGCATCGCCGTGAGCGTATTATTGCTTTCGAAATAATAGCACATCACGATGCCGTTCGTGAGAACGTTCGAGGTGATCTCCGGGGCATCGTAATTCTCGAACAGAACCAGACCGTTGGGCCCCACCTGCGCGGTTTCGGTGTCAAAGATAACGTCAAAGCTGGTCACCGCGGCTCCGGGCGGTCCCTCCGGGCCGCGCGGTCCGGGTGGTCCGGGTTGTCCCGGCGGTCCGGCCGGGCCCTCATCGCAGCCAGTCAGCAGGATCAGGAACGCAAAGAGAGAGGCAAACAGAGAGAGTCGCATGCGAGAGATCATGGCAGGGAAAGGTTGGATGAATCGGAGATACCGGATGGAACGAACGCGACGGACCGCGGCATCTTCTCCGCGTGTTATGATAGACGCGGCGACCCGCCCAATCGTAACGCTCGATCGTGAATGCGTTAGGGCTAATCACGCGACGCCTCTACCTCCTCACTGTAGATTTTGACGACGACGTTGCCGTTGGTATCTACGTAGCCGCGGTACATTCCCGGTGTATTGAACGGCATGGAAATGTTGCCTTCACGGTCGAGCGCAATCACGCCGCCGGAGCCGCCCTCCCCGATGGACGGCAACTCCTCCATGACGACGGAGCGCGCCGCGCCCTGCAGGGACTCCCCGCCGTACCGCATCCGGGCTGCGATGTCGTGTGCGACCACCCCGCGCATGAAGTACTCGCCGTGTCCGGTCGCCGACACGCCGCATGTTTCATTGTGTGCGTACGTACCCGCCCCGATGATGGGCGAATCGCCAACCCGTCCCCAGCGCTTGTTCGTCATCCCCCCGGTGGACGTGCCTGCCGAAATCGTTCCCTCCCGATCGAGGGCCACGGCGCCGACCGTGCCGAACTTGCTGATGTCGGGCGTTTCTGCGGATCCGGTGGTCCCTGCCTCGCCGTCACCCGTTTCGGTCTCTCCCTCCATGCCGTCGCCCGGCTCATCGAGTTGCGTTTCCTCGCGGGACAGGGCATCGCGGAGCTGCTGCCGTCGCCGTTCGGTGTAGAAGTACTCGTTCGCAACTGGCTCAAAGCCCTGCGACTGTGCGAAGGCCTCCGCTCCCTCACCGGACATCATCACGTGTCGCGAGTGATCCAGGATCGCCCGCGCTAGGCGAATCGGGTTCTTCACGGTCGAGACCCCGGTCAGCGCCCCGGCACTGCGGGTGCCGCCATGCATGATGGACGCGTCGTGCTCAACCGTCCCATCGTGCGTAAAGACCGCCCCCCGCCCGGCGTTGAACAGAGGCGAGTCCTCCAGAATCACAAGCGTTTCGACGACCGCGTCCAGGCTGCTGCCCCCATTTTCGAGTACCGCGTATCCGGCGTCGAGCGCGGAGGCAAGCGCCTCACGGATTGCCGTTTCCTTTTCATCGGTCATGTTTTCGGGAAGGATTGTCCCCGCCCCCCCGTGGACGACAATAGCGATCGGCGCATCCGTGTCCATCATCGTTTCCGTGGTCCGGGCGTCTTGAGCAGATGACGACGGTGCGGTAGCGACGAGAAGACCTGTCGTCACCAGAAGAGCGATACAGAGAGCACGCACAGATGAAGTCATCATGAAGGAGTATAAACAGTTTAACGGGTCGGCGAGCGCGTGTAACGTACGACAGCGCGTCAGGAATCGCGAAATCAGTGGCCGCACGAAGATTTTCCCGCCATAACGGCGGCAAAGGGAGAACCCGATGGAACCTCTACGACGGAATGGCAGGAGAAACGATCGATTTCACAACCATTTCCGGCGGGAACCCCCATCGGTTCCTGGCTGGACTGTATTTTGCAGCACAATAATCAACGCAGGACGGACGTTCGGGAACATGTGTCCGAATGCCTGATTCGTAACAAATTGTGTTTGCGTTTCGGGTGGATGTCGACCAGATTAAGACATCCGGTCACAGGTTTGCGACCATCAGACTTTTTTAGCAGCAACACAGCGCACGGTATACATGGCGAAGGACAAAGCGGAAATCGTTACCCAGAAAACCCAGGACAAGTCGGCGTTCAGCCAGTACGAGGCCCTGCAGGAAATGAGCGACGAGGATCTTATGTCGCAGTTCCAGGCCGGTACGGTGGAGGCCTTCAACATTCTGGTGGAGCGGTACTCGGACCGCCTGATGCAGTACCTGTATCGTTTCCTCGGTGATATGAAACGGTGCGAGGATCTACTGCAGGAGACGTTTCTCCGGGTGCACCGCAACCGGCATTCCTACCGCCGGATTGCCAAGTTTTCCACGTGGCTCTACACCATTGCTGGAAACCTGGCCCGGTCGGAATATCGCAAGCGGAAGCGCCGCCGGATGCAGTCCATCCAGTCGGTGAACCGCGACAACGAAGAGTATGAAATGGAAATCCCGGATGAGTCGTTCTCCCCGGACAAGCACGCGGAGAGCACCATCCAGGACCACTACATCCAGGAGGCGATGAACGAGATCCCGCCGGCCTTCCGCGAGGTCGTGGTGCTGCGTGACATCCAGCAGCTCGCCTACGACGAGATTGCGGAAATTACGGGACTCCCGATGGGCACGGTCAAGAGCCGCATCAACCGCGGCCGTACGAAGCTCCAGGCCCTGCTCAAGGATGTGTATCCGTTCGAGACGGAATCCTGACGCCGGGACGTACCCGACCGGAGTACCGTTCTTCGCCGAACGACGCTCGACGCCGGATCCCACAGGGGTCCGGCGTTTTTTATTGCCCCGCGTGAGATGTCGAGAACTTGATGACATCCCCCCTCCCCGCGCATGGGGCACCTCACGCAAGGCCGCCGAGGTCCACGTCGACGGCATCAAGGTGGGATGAGACCTCCCGCGCAAAGTGCGGGTGGCAGGTGAAGAAGAAAATCTGCCGTCGCTCGGCCATCTGCGCGAGTACGTCCAGCGCGCCGCGGCGACGTTCCTGGTCCCAGTTAACGAAGACCTCGTCCAGGAAAAGGGGCAGCGGGTCGCGTCCGTCGTCGAGGTGGTCGACAATAGCCAGGCGGATGGCGAGATACATCTGGTCGAGCGTTCCCTGACTCAGCGGTGGCGCCACCGTCACCGGCATCGTGCCGTTGGCAGCGTACGTCACCAGGCGCTGTCCATCGTCCTGCAATTCCAGCCGCTCGTACCGGCCGCGCGTCACGGTCGACACGATCGCCGAGGCGCGCCGAATCACGTCTGGCTGGTGCTTCTGGCGAAAGTCTGCGTCCGCCGTTCGAATAATGCCCGCGAGGAGCATCAGCCTGTCCCGCTCGCGCCGAACGTCTGCCAGCCGCCGGTCGACCTCGGCCTGCTCGCTCTCGATCTCCGCCACGGTGGGCTCTTCCAGCAAATGGGCGAGGTCCTTCCGAAGTCCCTCCCGCTCGACCGTCTTCTCCTGCAGATCCGTTGTAATCTCGTCGAGGCGCTGCGACATGCGGGCAACCTCCTCATCGGAGAACGTCCATTCTTCTTCCTCATCAAGCGCCTCGATTTCGGCCTGTCGCTGTTCCCAGTCCGGGTACTCGCTATGCAGCGTGTCCCGCGTCATCTCCGCGCGGTCGCGAGCGTTGCGGCGACCCTGCAGGATCTCGATGCCCCGGTCCAGGCGTTCCTCCACTGATTCCGCCGCGTCCACTTCCGGCGGTCCATCGGGCGAGGAGCCGGAGGATCCATCCGATTCAGCAAGCTCGATCAGGAGCGTTCGCGTTTCCTCGAGTCGGCGGTCCAGCTCCCGGTATTGTTCGTCCAGTTCGGCCACCGTCTCGCGAAGATCTGGGAGGTCCCGGTCGGCCGCTTCGGCTGCTTCGACGCGTTCCTCTGCCCGGTCGAGGCGGTTTTCCAGTGCGCCGATCACATCCGGGACCTCGCCGGCGGCCGCCGATTCGCTCATGCCGCAGTTCTCCGCAAGGTCTCGGACGCTCGAGACGGCCTGTTGGACCGCCTCTTCCGTGCGCTCGGCCTTCTGCGACCGCTCGTCGTAGGCGTGCGCTGCTTCCTGGAGCATCCGAAGGTCATCGACCAGGTCCGAGCCCGGGCGATCCGTACGCGCATCCGGCAGCGGGATCCCGGCCACCAAGTTCGCTACCGATGCCGCCCGCGCCTCGGCCTCGTCCTGCTTGCGATCCAGCTCCAGGGCCTCCCGCTGCGCTCGTTTGTTTTCGTTCTTCTGATGCGCCAGAACGGCCTGCCAGAGTCCGACCACGGAGATCACCGCGCCAACCGCAGGCAGACCGGCCACGGGCGGCGTGAACCACGCCGTCAGAACCCCCATGACGGCACCGGCCACGGCCACCGCGATCCAGATGCCGAGCGGCGCGCCGGCTCCGGCCTGAACGTCGAGCGTCTCCGCCGTCGACCGCGCTTCGCGCACATCCTGGTGAGCCCGTTCAAACGCGCGGATGCGCTCGCGAAGGTCCGCCATTGAGAGCCGGCGAACGGGCTCTGCGTACCGCTCGTCCCAGCCGCCGTCGAGGATGCCGCCCGCCGCCTCAAGCCGTCGTCGCGCCTCCTCCGCTGCCCGGCGCGCGTCCTCCGCCTGCGCCTGCCGGTTCTGCAACACCTCGACCCGCTTCGACCAACCACGCACCTGCGTCGCGTGCTCCAGTACCTGGTGATCCGCTTCGGTAGGGGCAGACGCCGCTCGCTCCAGCGCCTGGAGCGCCTCCCGCTTCTCCGATCGACGAAGGCCGATGTCGGTCCGCTGGGCCTCAAGCGAATCGATGAGGTCGCGCGGGTTCTCCGGTAAGGACGTGTACGGCGAGAGGTCGCCGGCTTCGGCCTCCAGCTCCTCGACATTCTTCAACAGGCGCCGGACAGGGGCGAGTCGCTCTGCCCGATTCTGCCGCGCGGTCAACTCAAGCTTCTCCTCCTTCATCGACTGAATCTCGTCATCCAGCCGATCGATGTCCGCGGACAGGGACCGGATCTGCCGATCGCGCTCCCGGGCGACCCGAGCATCCTCGCGGAGCTTGCGCCGGCGGCGGGCGAGTTGCTTGGCCACGGGTTTGCCGCGGTTGTCTGTTCGCCACAGATCCGTGGCCTCATCCTCCAGTTCGTCGATGACAGTTCTTGCCGGCCGGATGTGGTCGACACTCAGCGATCCCAGCAGTCGATCCTGCACCTCACCCCACGCCGCCCCTTCGAGGCGCACTAGGTCGTCCAGTTGCAGGGCGTAGACGGACTCGAACACCGACCGAGGCACGTGCTGCGCAGCCGGAATCGTCCGGTTGCGAAGGTCAACGCTTTCGCCGTTTCGCACCAGACTGCCCTGAGGCGCACTTCGGAGCCGTCGCGATACCGTAGCCGGATCCTCCCCGCCCCGACGAAACGACACCCGGCCCTCAATTGCCCGACCGGAATGCGGCTGGTACATATGCTTGTCGGCATCCGTCGGGTAGATGCCATACAGCATGGTGCGGAGGAAATGAAAGAACGACGTTTTGCCCGCTTCGTTGTCGCCGTGAACGACAACGACGGGATGATCGATGGTCTCCAGTGAAACGTCTTCGAAAGGGCCGAACGCATCGATATGACACGACTGAATACGCATGTACGGAACGTCCGTCGGGGGAATTGCGGGAAAAGGAGTGGCAGGGGTGCCCATCGTTTATCGGGCGTCGCGTTGCACCAGGCGTGCGATTGCTTCACGGTCCAGCGAACCGAGCAACTCGCGGATGGCCGCCCGGTCGGCCTCATCATCGAGGGACGCCCAGACGTCGGGCGAGACCTCCGCCAGGACGGTGTCGTCTTCGGCGGCCCGGCGGATCAGATCCAGCACCTCGCCGGCCAAATGGACCTCCCCGCGAAATCGCTCGACGTCCACCGGAGGCGTCAGGTCACGGATCTGCACGTCTACGTCGAGAACGCCGAGGTGGTCGCACAGGACGGCTTCCAACTCATCGACGGCGTCGGCGTCGTCCAGCTCCGGTGCGAGCGGCGACGGCCCCGAGAGTTCGAAGCGAACCAGCACGTCGCGCAGGGCGGGCGTGTCGGTCGGTCCGTCGTCCAGGCGTTCGACGAGCTGCGAACGCGCAACCTCTTCGAGCTCGCGCAGCGTCGCAACGCTTCCGAGGTCGTCCAGCACGACCGTTTCCCAGCGCGTCCGGGCGAACGGAACGGGCGTCACCGCGGGCGGCTGTCCGGCCTCGACCTCGACGAGAAGTCCGCCCTTGGCTCCCGTCTCCCGAGGCGAGCGCCCCTGCAGGTTCCCGGCATACCAGACGGTCCCCGCGTCGTCGACCGCCTGCTGCTGATGGATGTGGCCGAGCGCCCAGTAGTCGTACCCGGCAGCGTGAAGATCGTCGAGCGAGCACGGCGCGTACCGGTCATGGGCGTCAACCTGGGCGGCACCGGTCACGTGCGCATGGAGGACACCGACGTGCGGCACGTCCGGATCCTCGCGGCCCGGAAAGTCCGCAGCCAGGTTTCGCCCTTCTCGACGGGACGCGTGCCCGGCTGCCGTCACATGCGCGACGACGGCGCCGTCGGGGCCGGTCAGATCGATCGTTTCCGGCTCTGGTCGGTCGACATAGATGAACGTTTCTGGCCAGGCAATGCGTGATGCTCGAAAGCCGTCGCCTCCGGGGTCGTGGTTTCCGGTGGTGTAAATCACCGGGATGCCGGCCTCGTGTAATCGCTCCGCCTGTGCGACCAGAAACGCCTCCGTGGTGAAGCTGAGGCGATCGTCGTCGAACAGGTCGCCTGCGATTAGCACCACATCCACCGGTTCACGCACGGCCACGTCGACGGCACGCTCCAGAGCGGATCGAAGCGAGGCCCGCAGGGTCGTCCTCAGATCATGCGTGCGGCCTTCGAATGCGGTGTCGAGATGCACGTCGGCAAGGTGAAGGAGTCGGATCATCAGTGATGGAGGTGAATGAATTGCAAATCGACGCGATCGACGCCACACGGGCTTAGACGGCCGTTTGCGTCGACCGGACCCGGCCTAAAACGTTCAACCTTCATGCCGATGCAGCGTCGGTTCTTAGAACGAAACCTGAAGCCCGTTGCGCAGCGTAACGTCCAGATCCTCAATGTTTTCCGGCGGGCGGCTATCGTAGTAGAGCTGAAGCCCGACGCGCAGGAGTACGTGCTTCGTGATGCTGACCGCGATAACGGCTTCGTTCAGAACCCGGACATCCTCCGGCTCTCCAGCGCGCGGCTGCACGTATACCGTGTTCAGCAGGAAGGTGGTTTCCGATATGCGCAGCCGGACATTGACGTAATTGCTCCATCGAAGGGTTGTGGTGGATGCCGGGTGGTTGACGATGCGGCCTCCGTCGAGGTTTTCGACCTCCAGCATAGGCGTCGTTCCCTGAAACACCTTGACAAACTCCGTATCGACGTACTGAAATCGTAGACCCAGACCGAACAGCAGGCGAAGCTGAAGCAGCGTGAATCCGTTTTCCTCGACCTGCGTGAAGGACTCGGGCGAGAGCCACGGAGTCAGGCGATAGGAATAGCGAACATGGGCGAACGCGCGATCTCGAAAGCGCTCGCCGTCCTCCTCGCCATACCGGACGTCCGTCGTCAGAAATGCGTAGTGCCGCCCGCTCCGCAGATCGATTCGGGCTCGGGCACCAACCTCAAAGAGATCCGCGTTTCCCGCTTGCACGACGGCGTCGGCACCCAGCGTCGTTTCAACCCCGTCGACATCCAGGGCACGCATTTTCTCCGTATTCACCTGTGCCCACGTCGGGGAGGAGAAACCCAGCAGCACAGCACCCAGAAGAGCGACGACCGCCGGCAGGAGCCGGTCGACGGCCGGATACAGTGAGATCGGGTTCAACGAGTCGGCTCGCAGGGTCGGTGGAAGGGCGTAAACGGTGCCGTGGGGAGGATACGGATGACAGGCAAAAAAAGAAGCCGCGCCTCGGAATGGGAGACGTGGCTGAACCACGGGCGGCGAATCGCGGTGCTCGTTGCAGGAGGTGCGGCCGCCGCCCGGGGCGTGTCAGAAAACAGAAGATAGCGAAAACGTCGTGCACGGCATCTCGCCAGATTTCATCACGCGACCTGGCCCATGATGGCCATGATCACGAAAAACCCGACCAGGATGCCGGCGGCGATCATAATTTGACGCTTCACACGCTTATTCATGGTTCCAGGAGCGTTGATGTGAAGATCACTCTGAACTTGCCCGGACCGGCATCATGCCAGAATGCAGTCTGCCGGTCCCCGGACTGGGCAAGGTAGTTCACACAATTCACATGGTCGACAATTTCTTACTGTTTTTCAAGTCGATGGGTCCGTTTTCGCGGTCTAAACGGCGAAATCACGGTATTGAGTGCCCGCCCCGCTCAACGCTCGTCTCGAAAATGTTGCGTTTACAACACAACGGGAACGTAGGCCGGGCATTTAGGCTGTGTCGTAATGCTATGCTATACACGCCATCCTGACGCTTTATGCACGAGATTATCGACGTTCCCGGTGAAAACGTGGCTGGGGTCATCCTCGGTGACACGCTCACGGAAGACGACTTCAACACGGTCTACCCGTACGTCAAAGATCAAGTGGAACGGCACAACACGGTCCGCCTGCTTTTCGAACTGGACGGTGTCGACGGCTGGGAGCCGGAAGAGGTCTGGGAAGACTTTATGTTTGACGTGCGCCACGCCCGCGACGTGGATCGGATTGCCGTTCTGACAGACGATGAACCGTGGGAACCGCTGATGGACCGGTTCGATCTCGCGTTCCCGAGCGCCCATCTCGAGATGTACGCGACCGGTGACCGCGATGATGCCGTCGCCTGGCTGAACGGCGAGGATCTGGAGGTGGACGTGCCGTCGCCGAAGGGTCAGGAGCAGTAATCCGGTCGCGCACAACCGGATACCGCACGCGTCCTCCCACAAGCCGGTTCTGCGCCCTCGCAGGACCGGCTTTCCTACTACCTCCGCGATAAACGGACGGCAGGAACCGAATGGCGCGCGACGGCTCGACCGCGACCGACCGCGAACAGCAGCGGACCGGCCGGTACTACTGCCGCTGAAGACGCCGTGCGTGGTCTTCACCTGCGGGCGTGCAGGCGATGCAGTCTCCCCGCTCAGACACAATCACGAGTCCCGCTCCGTCGAGCCCTCGGACAAGATCCTGCACCTGCCGGGGGCCCGCTCCGACAGCCGCCGCGAGATGATAGACGTCCGCATCCCCGGCCTGGTGGACGGCGATGAGGACATCCTTCTCGTCATCACTCAACTGGAAGTCCGGCACGGAAAGGGGCTGACAGGAAAGAAAGCGGCGGACGCGTGCATATACAAAACGTCCTGCCTCGCAGATCATGCGAAACAGGACGAAGGAGAGCCAACGACCGGACTCGAACCGGTGACCTGTCCCTTACGAGGGGACTGCTCTACCAACTGAGCTACGTTGGCTGATCAAAACATGTCAGCAGCACAGCACACTGTTTTTTTTTGCTGCCCGGTGCCGAATGTAGGACTGGTTTCACGACCTGTCAACCAACAGGATCCCCGGGCCCATCGGTTTCACGGTCGATTAATGGATGTCGATTCACCGGCGATATCCCTTCTTCTGCCGGTCTATTCTCCCCGCAATCCCCTCCTTTCTAATGATCCGCCTGCACAGACTGACGAAGACGTACGGCGAGGTCGTCGCCGTCGACGACGTGTCACTGGACATGGCGGCCGCAAAGACGACGGTGTTGATCGGACCGAGCGGCTGCGGGAAGTCGACGCTGCTTCGCCTGATCAACGGACTGATCCCCGCCGACGCAGGGACCGTGTCCGTAGACGGGCAATCAATCACCCCGGACGCACCGCCCCGCCTGCGCCACCGGATGGGCTACGTGATCCAGGACGGTGGACTGTTTCCTCACCTGACCGGTCGCGGGAACGTCGCGATTCTGGCCCGCCACCTCGACTGGCCCTCCGAGCGGATCCGCAGCCGAATGTCGGAGCTCGCAGAGCTGGTTCAGCTTCCGATAGATCGACTCGAACAGTACCCGAACGAACTCTCAGGCGGGCAGCGACAGCGCGTCAGCCTGATGCGGGCGCTCATGCTTGACCCCGACGTCCTCCTGCTCGACGAGCCCCTCGGCGCTCTGGACCCGATGATTCGCGCCGATCTTCAATCCGACCTGCGAGACATCTTTCGTTCGCTCGACAAAACCGTCGTTTTCGTCACGCATGACCTGAGCGAAGCGGCGTATGTTGCAGATGAGGTCGTGCTCCTCCGAAACGGTCGGATCGAGCAGTCCGGTTCGATGGACGACCTGCTGCATGCGCCCGCGTCCGAGTTCGCCCGCACCTTCGTTCAGGCGCAGCGGTCGAGCCTCGTATAGCCTCTCCCCTCCTCCCCGATCGGTTCCCCCGCCGCGCATGATCCGTACGATCGCATTTCTCCTCCTGAGCGCTGCCCTCTTCACGGCTCCGCCGCCCGATACACACGCACGCCCCGACACGACCGGTCACAACGCGTCGTCGGACACCACGCTCGTCGTCGGATCGAAGAAGTTTACCGAGAATGTGATCCTCGGGTGGATGGCCACCCAGCTCTGGCGAAGCTCCGGACTTGCGGCCGATCACCGCGCGGAGCTCGGCGGATCCCGTTTCCTGTGGGAGGCGCTTGTCCGTGGCGATATTGATGCGTATCCGGAGTACACCGGAACGCTCGTCCAGGAAATCCTCTCCGTTACCGACGTCACCCGCTCGACGCTCGAGGAAACGCTCGCGGAATACGGGGTCTCCACAACAGAGCCACTGGGATTTAACAACACCTACGCCATCGGTATGCGAGCCGACCATGCCGATTCCCTTGGCATAAAGTCGATTTCAGACCTGCGGCGCTATCCCGATCTTCGCCTCGGGTTCTCGAATGAATTCATGGATCGCGGCGACGGGTGGCCGTCGCTCAAAGCGGCATACGACCTTCCGCACGAGGCCCGCGGCATCGATCACGACCTCGCGTATCGGGGCCTCCGGGCCGGGCAAATCGACGTCATCGACTTCTACTCGACCGACGCCGAAATCGGGGCGTACGATCTCCGGGTGCTGGACGACTCCCGCAACCACTTTCCGGAGTATCGCGCCCTGTTCCTCTACCGGGCGGAGCTTGACGAGCAGGCTCCGGAGGCCATTCGGCAATTGCGGCGCCTGGAGAACCGCCTTCCCGCCGACACGATGCAGCAGCTGAATAAGCAAGCAAAGATAGACGGCATTCCGGAGCAACGCGTCGCCGCACGGTTACTGAACCAAACGTTCGACCTTGCGGAAACCGTGACGGCATCGACGACCTCGTGGGTCGAGCGTCTTGAGACGCGATCGGTGGAGCACCTCATCCTTGTCGGGCTGTCGCTCGGTCTGGCCATTCTTCTTGGAATCCCGCTCGGCATCATCGCCGCCAACGTCCGCATCGTTGGGCCGAGCGTCCTCCTCCTCGTCGGCGTAATGTACACCGTCCCGGCACTCGCGCTCCTGGCAGTGATGGTCCCGCTCGTGGGCCTCGGACGGACACCCGCTGTCATCGCGCTGTTTCTCTACAGCCTTCTTCCGATCGTGTGGAATACCTACACGGGCCTGAACGACATCGCACGCTCTCTGCGCGAGTCGGCGGAGGCGCTGGGTCTGACGCGCATGGCGCAGCTCTTTCGCGTGGAGCTTCCCATCGCGGCTCGATCCATTCTCGCCGGCATCAAGATCGCCGCCGTGATCAACATTGGCACGGCGACGCTCGGTGCGCTGATCGGCGCCGGCGGATACGGACAACCGATCCTGACCGGCATTCGACGCGCCGATCTCGGGCTCATCCTGGAAGGAACCGTCCCGGCCGCGGTTCTGACCATTCTTGTTCTCGGTACCCTCGAAGCGACCGAACGATTCGTGCTTCCGCGCGGACTTCGCTAACGCGCACACGGCACTGCGAACCTCTGTATCAAACGCGATGTTCTTTTTCTCCAATCCCCTCCCCTCCCTTCCGAACCCACTGCCCGTCTTTTCATGAGTACCGCGCTGGCCGACCTGAAAGCCCGACTCGGGCGTATCGAAGATCTCAAGGCTGCCTCGAACGTCCTGTCCTGGGACCAGGAAACGTACATGCCGCCCGGTGGCGCCGAGGCCCGGGCCCAACAACTCTCCACTCTACAAACGCTGGCGCACGAGCAATTCGTCGCGGACGAAACGGGAACGCTTCTCGACCGCGCGGAACGCAACCTCGACGGTGCCGACCCGCTCGGGGACGATGCCAGCCTTATCCGGGTGACGCGACGGGACTACGAGCGGGATCGGAAGCTCCCCACCTCGCTCGTTGCCGAGATGTCGAAGACCGTTTCCGAGGCAAAACAGGCCTGGAAGGCGGCCCGCGCGAACGACGACTTCGGCCGGTTCGCGCCGCTTCTTCGCCGGATCGTGAATCTCAACCTTCAGAAAGCCGAGGCCCTCGGTTACGAGTCGGAGCCTTACGACGCGCTGCTTGATGAGTACGAGCCGGGGATGGAGACCGCCACGGTGGCAGACACATTCGAAAAGCTGCGCGAGGACTTGGTCCCGATCGTGGACGCCATCGCCGCATCGCAGGCGCTCGACAATGCGGTGTTGCACCGCACCTTCCCGGTCGAAAAGCAGAAGCAGTTCGCGCACGAGGTCATCAAGGACCTGGGGTACGACTTCGATCGGGGAAGGGAAGACGTATCCGCGCACCCGTTCACGACGTCGTTTTCGACGGGCGATGTTCGCCTCACCACTCGGTATAACGAGTCGTACTTTCCGGCGGCCTTCTTCTCGACGCTCCATGAAGCCGGCCACGGTCTCTACGAGCAGGGCATTGACGACGCCCTCGACCGCACCCCGCTCGCGGAGGGGACGTCACTCGGCATGCACGAATCCCAGTCGCGTCTCTACGAAAACCTGGTGGGGCGAAGCCGTGCCTTCTGGTCTCACTACTTCACCCCCCTCAAAGAAGCCTTCCCGGATGCTCTCGGCGACACGGACCTGGACACGTTTTACCGGGCCATCAATCGAGTCGAGCCGTCGCTGATCCGCGTAGAAGCCGACGAGGTCACGTACAATCTGCACATCATGCTCCGGTTCGAGCTCGAGCGCGGGCTCATCAACCAGGACATCGACGTCGACGCCCTGCCGGAGCTCTGGAGGGAAAAGATGGAGGACTACCTCGGGGTCGTGCCGGACACCGATGCCGACGGCGTGTTGCAGGACGTGCATTGGTCGCTCGGCGCGATCGGATACTTTCCCACGTATGCACTCGGCAACCTGATGTCAGTCCAGTTGATGGAGCAAATTCGAGAGGACCATCCAGGCCTGGACGAGGACCTGGCCGGCGGTCGCTTCGGTCCGCTTCTAGACTGGCTGCGGGCGCACGTTCATCAGCACGGACGCAAGATCACGGCCCCGGATCTTCTACAACGGATAACCGGCGAGGAATTGAGCGCGGAGCCGTGGCTGGCGTACGTTCGCTCCAAATTCGGATCAGTCTACGACCTGGGCTGAGCCCATCTTCGTGTTCGGGAAAAGCGCCCCGGTGTCGAGGCGTTTACTCACGCGTGTGGCGGAGCACGACGTCGGTCTTGCGGAGTCGGGAGCCAACTTGAAGCAGCAGCCGATCATCGAGGTAATGCAGCAGGCATGACCGGGCTGTTTGCGTATCGAGATTCGCCGCGGCGGCGTGTCGGAAGAAGTCCGCAAACGTGAAGGAGACCGGCAGGCGGTAATAGAGGTCCGCGGCCGCCGCTGGAGCAGACTCCCCGCCCCCGGTCCGACGGGCCTCGGCCGCGCGACGTTCACCTATGGCCCGGTAGAGCCGGACCAGGGTTGCCTCGCGACGGAGCGAGCGATTTTCCTTCATGAGCCGGTCGTTCTCACGTTGCACCCGCTCCAGTTCCGCGCGCAGGTGTGCAACGTCCGACTTCAGGACGGACGCCGGGATCGTCGATGGACTCGTCAGTGCGGAGACCCGGTCCGTGTCTGTGTTGTTGGAAGACGTCATCGCTGGGCCTCGTCGTCTACTCGTGGGGAAGAGCGCGGTCCCGCATGCGGCCGATGCTGTTGGATTCTTTCAGATGGATTGCACCACAAATAAGCGATGGTGTAAATCTTCGGCCATCGCCTCTTCTCCGCCGCGCGGGTATACACTGGCGCACCAAATCATGCACCAGTGCCTCTCTCGCCGGGGACTTATGACGCAAGGTTGATCGGCTGGCTCTGTATCTCGTGCTCTTCTGGATGTGAGCCTGGAGCAACCTTGCCGCTAAGCGTCGCGCACGAGCCTTTGGGGCCGGGTTGTGCCCCTTCTGCGCTGCGGTTGGTAATGTGTGGGAAAGCTGAGTATCCGGCGCCATCGGGTCCAATCCCCCTGACACGGTTCATCCTACCCGTCGACGACGGGGAGATCAAACCAGAAGGTGGTGCCTCGACCGACATCGCTCTTCACCTGAAGCGTTTCGCCGTGCAGGTCCACGATCGTGTGGGCAATGGCCAGTCCGAGCCCGGCTCCACCACGATCCCGGTCCCGGCTCTTGTCCACCCGGTAAAAGCGCTCAAACACGTGAGGCACATCATCCTCGGGAATGCCGGGGCCGGTGTCCCGGACGAACAGGCGGATTCGATCGGGGGTCGCACCATCAGGGGGCGCACCATCGGGGGGCGCACCACCGTCCTCGTCCCCGGTCTCCGTCACCGACATCCCGACGCGGACGGTTCCTCCGGCCGGCGTGTAGTGGATCGCGTTGTCGATGAGATTAGTGAGCACACGCTCCATGAGTCCAATATCGGCGTGCGTCCGGACGCGCCGGTCCGGCAGCTCAGCCTGCAGGTCGACATCCTCCGCCTCCGCCCGCGGCCGGTACTGAAGGACGACATCCTGCACGAGTTCGGCGAGCGGGAAGGCCTCGGGCTCCGGTTGGATCTGTTTCGTCTCGAGCTTCGACAGTTCGAAAAGGCTGCCAACGAGCGAATTCAGGCGCTGTGCGTTTCGAAGTGCCGTCTCCACGTACCGGCGTCGTTCAGCCGGGTCGAGGTCGCCGTCCTTGATCGACACCGTCTCTAGGTAGCCCTGGATCGACGAAAGGGGGCTCCGGAGATCATGCGATACGTTTGCCACCAGCTCACGCCGCATCCGGTCGGCGTCTCGAAGGTCCTTCATGGTATCGACCAGCGTGTCCGCCATCTGATTGAAACACTCGGCGAGGCGTCCGATTTCGTCGCTCGACCGGACCGTCATGCGCTGTTTGAAGTCGCCACGCTCAAATCGGGAGACGACGTTCTGCATCGCGCGGAGTCGCTGCGTGAGCCGCCGGAAGAAGAAAAGACCGAGGCCCGCCGTGGTGAAAAGCACCAGCGCAAGACCGCGAAGCGCTGTCTGAACAATGTAGCTGTCACCGAGCATCCGCGCCGTGCTTGCGTACTGCTCACTTCCCAGGATGATATAGAGGTAGCAGTCCCGCTGCCCCATGGCGTCGATGTGAGCGACCGAGAACGGCTTATGCCCGTCCGGGTCGCGCGGATCGTCTCCCAGGATGGGTAGTTCCTCTCCGCTCATAAACTGACGAATCGGCTCCATCGCGACCGCCGACCGTTTCATGCTGGCCTCGGGGACCCCGAACGATGCTTTCAGGCCCCCGTCGTCGTCGAGCAGATAGATCTCGATGCGACGATTGATGCCGGTCATGTCCTCAATCTCCGCCTCGATGGCCTCGTACTCGACACGGTCCTCAAGGAGCGGCTCGAAGCGGGGTACGAGCTCTTCCGCCAGGGTCCGATTGAGCTTCTGCTCCACCTCGTCGGCGTACTGCTGCGCCGCCCGCACACCCAGCGTCGCGATGATCACGCCGAGGCCGACGATCAGCAGTAGGAAGAGGGCACTCAGCTTTGCGTAAAAACTATGGAGCATGGCCGTAGAAGTTGAACGATTGCGACGGATGCACCTGTCAGGGTCTTCCAGCCTTGGAACGGGCCGATCACTCCGCGTCCCGGGGCGCCGTCAGCTCTTCAGGCTCTGCGAACCGATACCCGACGCCCCAGACGGTCCGGACGTAGATTGGATTTGAGGGATCCGGCTCCAGCTTATTGCGGAGACGATTAATGTGGGTGTTGACCGTGTGGGAGTATCCGCTGTACTGGTATCCCCATACGTCTTCGAGAAGCTCTTGCCGGCTGTAGACGCGTCCGGGATTCCGTGCGAACAGAAGCAGGAGTTCGTACTCTTTCCCCGTCAGATCCACGGCTTCGCCGCCCCGCGACACTTTTCGCTTCGTCGGCTCGATCCTCAGGGGACCGACGGTGATCGGCTGCGTGCTGTCGGACGCCGCCTCGTGGTCCACCTCGATGCGCCTAAAAACAGCCTTCACGCGTGCCAGCACCTCACGGATACTGAACGGTTTGGTGATGTAATCATCCGCGCCCAGCTCAAGACCGAGCACTTTATCTACCTCTTCAGTTTTGGCCGTGATCATGAGTACGGGTTTCGACCGATCGCGGGCCCGTAGATCGCGGCAGATGTCAAACCCGTCGGTTCCCGGCAACATGATGTCCAGGATCACGAGATCGTGGCTGCCGTCGAGAGCGCGCTCCCGACCTGCATCCCCGTCCTCTACGACCTCCACATCATAACCGGCGTCCGATAGATGAAGTAATAACAGATCCGCGATGTCCGAATCGTCTTCGACGAGCAGGATGGATTTCGTGCGACCCATGGCTGGGATGAGACGTATCGTTAAGACGCAGAGAGAGCGTTTCCGGTCGGCGGCCGACCGTGATGCGCTCGGTCAAGCACCAGAGAGCGAGGAGCCGTGTCCCGTATGGTGTCTCAGACACCGCGAGCGTTACGCCCGCGCCCCGGTAACGGAGCGGCCCCTGTTGCTCCAGACCGGATTCAGCCCGCGGTAGGGAGCACCTGCCACGAATGTGAAACGGGCGATCTCGTCATGAGATCGCCCGTTCATGCTGATCGCTGTGCGTCGTCCCGTTATATCGGTGAATCAGGGTGCCGCTCCGAGCACCGCGACGGGAACGGCCGTCACCGGTCGGTCGAGCTGGACGGTTTCCATGCGGCCGTCGGGGGTTTGCCGCACGATGGTTTTCTGTGGTCGGGCATATCGATAGGCGATAACCACCGTATCGGACATCTCAATCGCAATGAAGCGGTCCGTCGTCGCGTGATCGATGACGCGCTGGGACAGTTCGGTCGTTTCCACCTGCGCACCGTCACCGCCATACACTGGCACCGTCGCGTTTTCCCGAAGCGTTTCTCGGAGCATGTCGCCCAGGGTGGACGGCTGGGTCGGCGCAGGCACGTGCGGCTCAACGACCGGCAGGTCGTCGATGTTGATGCCGATCGATTGCATCCATTCGGCATCTTCGTCGGCCCAGCAGAAGCCGTCCCCGGACGGGCTGTCATCGGCGAGGTCGTCGCGATCCGTCTCCGGGGCGTGGTGCTCGGGCGTGGTGGGATGGTCGGGCGACGCGCTGGCTGCCGGAGGATGTGGGATCAGGCGTCCCTCCTCGGGCATCCGAACGTCCAGGCGATGACGCGGGTCGGTGCCTGGTGCCGCTTCCGATGTTCCGTCACGATGGGCGTGCGCAGGAACGCGCCCTTCAAACAGGCCCGTGCCGTCGTAATGGCGCCGCGCGGCACTTCCGATGAACTGAAGGACGACCGACACGCCTACGGCGATGGAGAGAAGCATCCAGAAGGAGTACGGGCCCTCCTGCATCGGAGCACCGAAGACGGATGCGTAAGTCGCCGACGCCTCCCGGTAAATCGTGTCCGGAGCCTCGTCATCCATCGCCGCGAGCTGTTGCAGCGCTTCGCGGGCGACGTCCATATCATTCGCACTGGCGGCAATTTGCACCTGCACGTTCAGCAGGTATGGGAGATACCGCCGTTGACCGGACGTTCGGATATGATCAGCGAGGTTAGACGTGATCTGAAGCGCCTCGCTGTACCGGCCCTGGTCGCTACGGATCAGTGCCTGACGGTACTCGGACTGGAACTGGGTCCACTGGTCGCCGAGTTTCTGGCCGAGCGCAGCCGCCTCCTCGATGAGTGCTAGTGCTTGTCGGTGTTCTCCTCGAGCACGTGCAATGAGAAACTCGTTGCTGAGCTGACTTCGGCGCGCATCAACTCGTGCGGTACCAGAGAGCCTCTCTGCTGCATTCGTACCCTTCTCCTGGTGTCGTAGTGCTTGCTGCCAGCGTCCACATTGATTCGGGTCCGGAGCCGTCGCACCTGCGCCTTGTTCGTCACAGCCGATCATTAGTGCGGCAGCGGCCGTGAAGTGGAGTTTTGCTTCGATCGCCTCACCGCCATCGAAATCCTGTTCTTTTAACGCTTCGAGGGCATTATTTGCCGTTCTAAGCGCAGATTGGGGATTCCCAACACGGATCTGTAGCAGCGCAAGCGAACGCTCGTTGTTGAATCGGTGCAAAGGATCGATGCCCTCGGACTCCAGGGCCGCGAGGTTGAAGTAGTGAACACTCAATGCGTCCTTTCCGAGTGAAAGCGCCGCGTGTGCGGCACTTTCAAGGACATACGGTACGTAGGTCTGATTCTGCTGGATGACGTTTTTTTCCAGTACATCCCGTGCGACGTCAAGCGCCTCCCGATTTCGATTAAGCTGTCGCAGAGCATCCGTCTCTGCTACGTAGGTATATTCGAATCGATCGCGTGCGCCATCTCCCAGGCATGTACGGGCCATTCGGGCATCCCGCACGACCTGTTCCCATTCTTCCGCTTGCCATGCCGGATAAATGCGATCGTAGACCGTTTCACACGACGCTTGTATATCCGAACCATTCGCCCATACATTATGGGGTATCATCATCACCCCAATCAAGACGACAACAGAAAGTATGGATACCGTGCGCATTACGTCCGAGAGGTCGAAGTTGAGCAGTATCATTGTAAATCAGCAACCGGCACCGAGCGATCCGGACGTGCCGGATGACAACCCGATTCCGCCGCCCCCGTCGGATGCAACTGTCTAGCCGTGTGGCTGACGAGTGCGTGAGCCGGTACGCAGGCAATAGCACGTGACAGTATTATACGAACGAGTAGGTGCATCGTCAATGTTTTTCTCGTATGTATCTGCTGTCTTAGCTAATTGACAAACGTATACGATTCAGTGTTATAAGATCCCGGCTTCGCGAACCGGTAAATCTCATACAGGACGGTAAATCATGCCTGTATCAGGGCAATCGGGACGCCCATGATTCGGTCCGCAGGACGCCAATCGATGCGTTTGTCTTCGCCGACGTGGATGATCTTCTCACCAGGTGCGTTCAACCGGTAAAAAAGGACGACCCCCGCATCAACCTGAAGGCCAAAGAGGCGGTTCTTCGTAAACGTGTCTGACAGTCGCTCAGGAATTTGCACGGGGGGACGCTTGTGTCCCTCGTCGTCCACGCACTCGACGTTGACGTTTGTACTACCCGACACCGGGTCCGATGCGTTCGGGCCCGGTGTTTTGTTGTTAGCGTCATTCGACCCCGGATCCGGACAGGCCCCTGGCGACGCGACAGCGACGGACATCTTCTTCGGGAACTCGAGGACGACGGTTCCCGGGGTCTCTTCCTCATCGCTCGTGGCATCCCCCTCCCATCGGTCCACGCGATCCATCACGTCTTGCGGGCTGACATTCGACCGGATGTGCTCCACCAGGCTGCCGGGATCGATCGGCACCCAGGCGTCTTCCCCTTTCGCGGTGTCCCGAACGTACAGCCTCGGACGCGACGCATTCTCGCTACGCTGCCGTAGGACCAGGCTCCATCCCCCGGTCATGACCATAACGAGCAGCGCGATTAAGCCCCAGGTCTCCACGGAATACCCCCCGGTCGCCGAGGATTTCACGACGGCCCGGAGCGCACGCTGGTGCTCACGGTGGGCTCCCTCGGAGCGGAGCTGCTGCATCGCTTTCTGCGCGCGTTTCACCTCGCCGATCGACGCCGCCGTCTCGGCCAGCCCGGCCAGTGCGGTGGCCCGGAAGTACGGATATGCGCGGCTCGCCTCGGCGAGCGCCTCAAACGCAGTCATCGCCTTCGTGCTATTCCCCCGGCGCCGGTCAATTTCGGCGACGACGTGTTGCACGCGCAGTGACAGCTTTCGACCATCCGCATCTGAAGCCCGGCGTTGCGCCCGTTCAATGGCTGCCTGTGCCCGTTGGAGATGGCCCGAAGCGTCCGCCACGACCGCCTCTGCGAGGTTAAGCTCAACCTGAAACGGTACGCGAAGTTGCGGACCGATGCCGTAGATATCGATCTCTCGTGCAGACGCAAGCGCGGTCCTCGCCTTCTCCAACATCTCGTCCCCGTCCGAGTCCCTTAGAATCGAGAGCGTGTGGAACCGAAGATGTGCCCTGTGCCACTCACAGCGTGCGATTCGCGTCGAGGCACCGCTCCGTGCCTCGGTAAGCACCGCTCGTGCCGACCCGAGAAGATCGATCACCTCACCGAGGGTGCCGGAATGCATCTGGACGCCGGCAAGACGGATCGTCGCCGTTGCCTGAACAGGGTCTGAGAGATGACGGCTGTAGTATCGTGCGAGGTGAGCATAGTGCAGCGCGAGATCCGACCGGTGAAGGTCCGTTGCCGCATCCCGTGCCATGGCGGTGACGTCGTGGACCGCCGTACTGTCGAGGCGCTGCCAGTGCCCGTCGAGCACGTCGGTGGCCCGACGTAGCACGTCCGCATGATCCCCTCGCGTATAGGCCCGGCGAAGGTCCGCGGTAACGTCGCCATTTTCCGTGGCGGGAGAACGCTCTGCCGACCGATTGAGCGGCGCCTCCGGATCCCGGCGCATCTCGCGAGCGGCGTTCGCACGAGGAGCAAACGGGCTTACGGTCGCCTGCACCCGTTGCCCACCCCGATCGATGCGCTCCTGAACGGCCGCATCCGATGCGCTGGGCATCAGCAGAAGGAGTACAGCAACGGCCTGCCCGCACACCAACCAACAATGACTCGAAGGCTCGATCACGACACTACAGATCAGTGAAGAACAGCAAGATCTGTAATGTAGGCGGACGCTCCGACCTTATCAATATTTAATCATCGATAATGGTATCCATGAAATGACAAATGGATACCTCCGGGTCGCAACGGACTCGGCCGTGTGTCGCCCGGCGATCTCAGCCTGTACACGAGGCCTCTAAACGAGGAGAGCGAGACGTCGCGCCGGACGCGTGACGGCGACGTACAGGAGTGCCGCCTTTTCCGGTCCACGACACGCCTGAAGGTCGCGGTGATCCACGAACACGGTATCGAACGTAGATCCCTGTGCCTTGTGGACCGTCGTGGCATACGCGTAGTCGACGGCGGCGAACCGCTCGCGCAGATCGTAGAACGCCGCCCAGTTGGATCCGTCCTCCTTCGCCCGGAGACGAAGGCGCTCCATATCGTTTTCGTAGCGCTCCTGCTCGTCCTCATGGAGCACAAGAATGGTTCGCGTGAACGCAGCATAGGGACTACGAACCTTCAACTTCCACACCTTCCACTCGCTAAGGTCGTCCGCTTCGAACGTTGTGATCGACGTCCGCGTGACCCGCAACTCTTCGCTGTTCTTGACCACCGGCGCCCCTTCGTGAAACCACGTTTCCCGGGCGACGAGCCACTCGCCCTCTTCAAATCGAGGCGCGTCGTTCCCGTAGCGCGCCGACCGGATTTCACGATTGTACTGCCGGACGGTCCGGTTACGGTAGGCGAGAAGGCGGGCGTGGGTTGCGTCGTCCGCGAATGCGTCGGAGTTGAAGGTGCGGAGGACCGTGTCGAGGAATGCTTCCCGTTTGTGGGTGATTGCAACGCCGATCCCATCCTTGAATCGCGATTGGAAGCGATGGGCCGTCCCCCGTCGGACCTTCGTCGCCAGATCCAGGATGGGGTTGTCCGTTGACTGCCGGTGCACCTCTTCCAGCATGGGGCCCTCCACCTCCAGCGCCGGCGACGGGTCCTCGTTGACAGGCGGCAGCTGCGCAGGGTCGCCGACGAAGAGCCACTGCAGGTTGCGCTGGGACGCCTGAATATACTCCCACTCGTCACGACCGACCATGGACGCTTCGTCACACATCACCACGCTCGCCGGGCGCTCCTCCTCCATTCCTTCGGGAACGAGCACGTACTGCCCGTCGACATCCGGCTGCAGGCGAAGCCCGAGGTAGGAATGGAGCGTCTGCGTCTCGACCTCACCACCGTTTAACTGATCGCGCAGAACCTGGACGGCTTTGTGGGTCGGGGCGCACACCGTGACCGTGCAGCCCTCGGACGTCAACTGATCGACGAGCTGCGTCACCAAGAAGGTCTTCCCGGTGCCGGCATATCCACGAAGACCGGTGAACCGCTCTCCCGAAGCGAGACGTTCGTAGACGACGTCGTACGCCTCCTGCTGGTGATCGGTGAGCGACATGAACGAAT
This sequence comes from Longibacter sp., assembly GCF_051155795.1. Taxonomy (NCBI): domain Bacteria; kingdom Pseudomonadati; phylum Rhodothermota; class Rhodothermia; order Rhodothermales; family Salisaetaceae; genus Longibacter; species Longibacter sp. The sequence goes on along the minus strand of NZ_DAXETW010000156.1, from coordinate 15,271 downwards.
ACGCTGACGAGGCAAACGACCGGGCGATTGTCCTGTACTTCGGTCTCCGCCGCATGTGCCCTGACGCAGGCAGTGCATTCAGACTTCATGCAGAACGACCGGTCCCATCCATCTGCGGGGATGTAGAGTCACGGGCGAAGAGGCTTCATCATCGAACGGCGGGTCGTTCTTCTGCAGATGGCGTCACGTCGTCGCCCGGTTCGGCATCCTGACGCATCCGGCGGCTGAGCCGGCGCAGGTGGCCGCCGAAGCGGTTCATAACAAGCAGGTGCGCCAGCGCCTGGGTGGCGTTGTACACGTACCAGGGGAGCATCGGCGCGAAATCGTGCACGGCGGTGATCACGTATTCCCCGTTCAGCGCCCGGCGAAACTCAAGCCGGCCTTCGTGCCCGGTGCTGAGGTCGGCGAGCAGGCCGCCGGTAACGTAGAAGAGGTGGCGCCCCTCGGGGCTCTCGTCCGGCGCGTAGGTAATCTCAAGAAGCGTCAGGCCGAACGGACGTACCTGAAACTTGCACACGCGTTTCCCTTCCACCGAGCAGTTGAGAAGCGGCCATCCGAAGCGGGGGAGCCACCGGATGTACTCGTGCGCCACATCGCGTGCCGTGTAGCCCGGCGGCAGCGGCAGGCGCTGAACGGATCGCGCGACGCTGTTGGACCGAATGACGGCGTCGTCTTCGGAGCGCAATTCCGCCCGTGGGTTGGGCAACGGACGCCCGGCCGGATTCACGGAACGTCGGACGGCGTCCTCGAAGGGAAGAGCGTCGGGTTCCAGCTGGCGCTGCAACGGGTTGTCTTTGACTTTTGCGCCGAGGCGCAGGCTGTCGATGATCGGGGAGACGATCGCCCAAGGACCGCCGCTGAAGACCCAGACCCAGAGTTTCGAGAAATCGGGGGCGTCGAAGGGGACGGTCGCCATCGGTCGCTCGCGAAGACCGACCGCGCGCGCCGTTTTCTGCAGCATGTCCCGGTACGTCATGCGTTCCGGCCCGCCCACGTCGTAGGTATGGCCGTAATGCTCCGGCGAGCCGAGACACGTCAGCAGGCCACGAATCATGTCGTCGACCGAGACAGGCTGCGTCTGCGCCCGCGTCCAGTTCGGCAACAGCATCACCGGCAGTCGACGAACGAGGTTCAGCAGAAGCCGGAGCCACGTGCCTCCCGGGCCGACAATCAATCCCGCGCGGAGCGTGGTGAGCGGCACCGACGTCGACGACAGAGTGGACTGAATTTCGACCCGGCTCCGCATCCGCGGGGGAAGGTCCTCCACGGCAACGTGCTCGGGAACAAGGCCGCCGACGTACAGCATCTGCCGGACGCCCTGCGCCTCCGCGGCACGCGCGAAGTTGTCCGCCATCAGCAGGTCCAGATCTGTAACTTCCGCCTGAGTCAGACGCGACGACGGAAGGATTGAGTGCACCAGGTAAATGGCGTAATCGGCCCTCTTGAGGCACTCTTTAATGTCATACGGCGAGAACAGGTCACAGTGCTTCCATTCCTCGGATCCGGGCTGATCTGCGTTCGCCCGGGCGCGCACCGGCGAGCGCGTCAGTGCAACCACGCGGTAGGTATCGGACAGGGCTTCGCGAAGCGCCGTACCGACGAAGCCGGTAGCGCCTGCGATGACGACGGTCGGACGGTCGGATTGGTCCATGGACGAGGGATATAACGGGCGAACCCGCGCTTTTCCGGCAACCATCAGGTTCGCGGTACCGGCACGGCACGCGGGCTCCGGCACAATGCAGACATTGCAAAAGCCGGCCCCGAGAAATCTCGGAACCGGCTTCGTGCGGAGAGGGAGGGATTCGAACCCTCGAAACCGCGTAAACGGTTTACTCCCTTAGCAGGGGAGCGCCTTCGACCACTCGGCCACCTCTCCGGGAAGTGTATACGTGTATGCTGCGTGCGAGCCGAATGTTGCTGCTCTGCGGAAGGAGATGTTACAATACGGGTGGAGATTCACAGTTCCGTGCGCATCGTCGGCCGACGAACATTCGACATCTGTTCACGCACCTCCGGGCGAGATCACCCGTTCCCGAGCGCTTCGGCCCCGCTTGTAATATCGAGGATCTCCATCGTAATGGCGTTCTGGCGCTCACGGTTGTACGTGATACGCAGGTCTTCGAGTAGGTCTTCGGCGTTCGATGTTGCATTGTCCATCGCGACCATTCGTGCGCCCTGCTCTGCGGCGTTGGACTCAAGAAGCGCTCGCCACAGCTGGTAGTTCAGGTACCGCGGGACGATCTCGTCGAGGATTTTTCGGGCGCCGGGCTCGAAGATGTAGTCGATCTCCTGACCGTTTGCGGAGAGTGGTTCGCCCGTGAGTTCCTCCTCCATGATCGGCGTTTTGAACGTTTCCTCCGGAATCGGGAGGAGCGGTTCCACGATCCGGTTCTGTGCGATCGTGTTCTTAAACTCGTTGTAGACCACGTCAACCTCATCCCAGAGCTCGCGGCGAAATCCTTCGATCGCATCTTCGACAATGCTGGCCGCCGTCTTAAAGGACAGGCCGTCAAATACGCCGCGATAGTCTCCTACGATCTGATAATCGCGCTTGGAGAAGTGTTCGTGCCCTTTTCGCCCAACGCACAGCAGATAGAGATTGCCCGCTTTCTGGACGTCGCGGTATTGGTTCTCGATCGCCTGTTCCGCCTTCTTGATCACGTTCGAGTTGAACGCGCCGGCAAGACCGCGGTCGGCGGTGATGATCACCAGCAGCACGCCGTCGATCTCCTCCCGTGACTGGAAGAACTCGTGCGCCGTGGGGTCCAGCTCTTCCTGGAGGTGATCGACGATTTCGCGGATCTTAAACGCATACGGTCGGGTGTTGAAGATCCGCTCCTGGGCTTTACGAAGCTTTGCGGCCGCGACCATCTTCATGGCGCGAGTCACCTGCTTCGTGTTTTCAACCGAGTTGATTCGGTTTCGTATGTCGCGAAGGTTCGCCATAAATCAGGAGCGTTGCACAAAGGTGGGACAGAACCGCGAGGGCGCGCGGCGGAAGACGTGTTCGTCTCCGGCCGCAACGTTTAGGAGCGGGGATCGCTACGCGGCCACTTCGCCGCCGAGGATGTCTTCGCTCTCTTCCTCTTCGTCTTCGGCGTACACATCGGCGAGATCCTCCGCAACCTTCTCAAAGGTATTCTTCGCCTCATCGGAAAGCTTGCCGGTCTCCCGGATGCTTTCCATAACGCTTTCGTGCTGAAGCCGGAGACGTTCGAGGTACTCTTCTTCGAACTCGGCAATCGACTCCGTCGGCACATCGTCCAGCAGGCCTTCGATCGCGACGTAAATGAGCGCCACCTGCTCTTCGACCGGGACCGGAGAGAACTGGTCCTGCTTCAGAATCTCGACCAGTCGCTCCCCTCGGTTCAGCTGTCGCTGCGTCGACGCGTCGAGGTCGGATCCGAACTTGGCGAAGGCCTCCAGCTCGCGGTACTGCGAGAGGTCAATCCGAAGGGTACCCGCCACCTTCTTCATCGCCTTAATCTGCGCCGATCCTCCCACACGGGAGACCGAGGTACCGACGTCGATGGCCGGGCGGATGCCGGAGTTGAAGAGATCGGTTTCCAGGTAAATCTGTCCGTCCGTGATCGAGATCACGTTGGTCGGGATGTAGGCGGACACGTCCCCGGCCTGCGTTTCGATCACCGGGAGCGCGGTCATCGATCCGCCGCCTTCCACTTTCCCCTTAAGCGCCTCGGGGAGGTTGTTCATTTCGCCGGCCACCTTATCGTTATCAATGATCTTGGCGGCGCGCTCAAGCAGGCGGCTGTGGAGGTAGAACACATCGCCCGGGTACGCTTCACGGCCCGGCGGACGGCGAAGCAGAAGCGAAAGCTCGCGGTAGGCAACAGCCTGCTTGGAGAGATCGTCAAAGCCGACCAGAGAGTGGCGGCCGGTGTCGCGGAAGAATTCCCCGATGCAGGCTCCAGCGAATGGAGCCACGTACTGGAGCGGCGTCGGCATGGACGCAGAGGCGTTCACGATCACCGTATATTCCATCGCGCCGTTCCGCTCGAGGTCACGACGGACCTGAGCGACCGTCGAGTCCTTCTGGCCGACGGCGACGTACACGCAGTAGACCGGCTTGTCGGTGTCGTGCGTCTGTTTCTGGTTGATAATCGTATCGATGATCACCGCCGTCTTACCCGTCTGGCGGTCACCGATGACGAGCTCGCGCTGGCCGCGACCGATCGGAATCGCCGAGTCAATCGACTTAATACCCGTCTGGAGCGGCTCACTCACCGGCTCGCGGTAGATCACGCCCGGCGCCTTGCGCTCAAGCGGAAGCGATACCTTCTCGCCTTCGATTGGTCCCTTCCCGTCGAGCGGCTTGCCGAGCGGGTCGATGACCCGGCCGAGCATGTTCTCGTTGACGTTGATCGAGGCGATGTCGCCCGTGCGACGGACTTCATCGCCCTCGCTGATCGCGTCGACCTCACCAAAGATAATGACGCCGACGTTGTCTTCTTCGAGGTTCAGCACCATCCCCTGGACACCCGCGTCCGGAAAGTCAACGAGCTCCCCGGCCTGGACGTTGGCGAGACCGTAGACAGAGGCAATACCGTCGCCGGCTTGCAGCACGGTGCCTACTTCATAAGTTTCGGCGTCAGCCTCAAATCCGCCCAGCTCTTGCTTGAGGACGGACGTGACTTCATCCGGTCGTATCGACGTGCCGTTGGACATAACGTGTTAGATCGAAAGGTGAAATCAGATCGTAGTGCGGAGGGGTGACCGGCCAGAGCCAGTCGGAATGGGGTGCGTCAACAGGTGGGTGCGTCAGGCGGGCTGACTGCCGTTCTGCGCAGGGGCGTCCCCAATGCGGCTTGTACGAAAGCGCTCGCGGAGCGACTCCAGTTTGTTTTGAACGCTGCCGTCGAATACTCGATCCCCGATACGGACCACGACGCCGCCGATCAGCGAGTTGTCCACGTCAACCACAAGGCGAACGTCTTTCCCCGTCGTTTGCTTGAGCGCAGAGCGGAGCGCGGAGCGGTCGTCGTCCGACAGATTGTAGGCTGCTTTCACGCGAGCCTCCACGATGCCTCGCTGCTCATCTCGAAGGGCCTGATACTGCTTCGCCATCGGCGACACCATGTCTTCGCGATCCTTCGACACGAGCAATTTCAGGAATCGGACCGTAAGCTCGTGTGTGCGATCGGTGAAGAGCGCGTCGATCACGCTGTGCTTCTTCTCATCGGAAATCACCGGACTCTGAAAGAACCGGTGCAACTCGTCGGAGTCGGCGAGCGAGGAGCGAAGGAGTGCGATGTCGGCGTCGATGCTGTCGACGACACCGAGTCGATCGGCTTCCTCGTACAGCGCGGTCGCGTACCGGCGAGCGACGGTGCGTTGACTCATGGGGTGTGCAGACGGTTAAGGCGTTCGGCAGAAATCGGCCACGAGCGGCCGACGTGGAAGCGGGGCGGTCAGTTCTGGGGCAGGTCCTCGATGAAGTCGGACACGAGCTTGCGCTGGCGCTGGCCGTCGAGATCGTCTCTCATGATCTTTGACGCGGCCTGCACCGCAAGATCGGCCACTTCGTCGCGGAGTTCCTGGAGCGCGCCCTGTTTCTCGCGTTCGATTTCCGCACGGGCCTGCTCTTGCATGCGCTGCATTTCTTCGCGCATCTGCGCTTTCTCCTTTTCTTTGAGCTCTTCGGCGGACTCGCGGGCCTCGCGAAGAATGCGCTGCGCTTCGCGCTCGGCTTCCCGGCGGGCTTTATCGTTCTCCGCCTGGATCTGCTTGGCCTCCTGCAGTGCCTTTTCCGCACGGCGGATGGAGTTGTCAATCGTTTCCTCCCGCTCCTTCAGGGCTTCGGTGATCGGGCCCCACGCGAACTTGTAGAGGACGAAGAGCAGGATCGAGAACGCGGCGGCCTTCCAGACGATAAGTCCGGAGGCAGGTTCGAGGAGTCCGGCAGCGAGTACGAGGTGCATGGCAGTCTTCCGGGGTGAAGATTCTCCGGGGCAAGTAAGCGGGCTGCTACGCGCGGGGCGTCGCAGCGGTAGGGGACGGCAGGGTAACCGTCCGGGGTGCAGCGGGCGGACGGGAACGGGTCGCGGCAGTCTGCCGACGCGCTTCGGCCGAAACGGAAACGCCTCGGCAGACCGGCACGAGCCGAGCACAGAACGGCGACACACGGGGGCAGTGGGTGGCGTGGTGCCACGAGTGCCCGGGAGCGGCACCGCCGCCCCGCCCCGCGGTGAGCGGAAGCGAGGACGGCGGCGGCTCGACCTGTTCGTATCGCCGGCGGCGTCCACGGAGCGGAGGGCCGCCCGCGCGGACGATCGAATAAAGCCGGTGCCGGAGCCGCGTGGGTTACGACGTCGCGAGCAGGACGCAGATCACGAGACCGAAGAGGGCCACACCCTCAATCAGCGCCGCTGCAATAATCATCGAGGTACGGATGTCACCGGCAGCTTCCGGCTGACGTGCAGAGCCTTCCATGGCCGGGCCGGCGAGACGGCCAATGCCGTAGCTGGCGCCAATCGTCACGAGTCCGGCACCAAGACCGGCAGCAAGAAAAGCGTATGCAGTCGGATCAAATTCCATAGTGAAACCTCAGGTTAAGTCGTTCGAGTCGGTGGGGCGAGTAGAGATCCCGGAGAAGCCGGGGTACGAACAGGAAAGGTCCTGCGTCGTGAGGGTCCTGCAAAGGGTGATGGTAGCCGCTCCGGCCCGAGCCGAAGCGGGGTGCAAGCGACGAACTCGTGCTAGGATGCAACGACTTCGCGCTCGGTGGAGACGCGGGCCTTCTCGGGGGCGGCGCCGTCGCCAGCAAGGGCGGGCGTCAGGTCTCCGGTATCATGGTGGTGGACGTCGTCCTCATGGTGCTCATCGTGGTGATGCTCTTCAACCGACATGCCGATGAAGAGCGCCGACAGGATCGTGAATACGTAGGCCTGAATAAAGGCCACAAGCAGCTTGACGAGGGAGATAAACACCGTCAGGAAAATGCTGGGAACCGCGGCCCCGTAGGCCGCACCTGCCCCGAAGGTCACATTCATAATGAAGATGAGACCCAGGAGGCTGAAGATCACCAGCGCACCTGCCGCCATATTCGCAAAGAGACGAATAGCAAGTGCAAAGTGACGGGTTAAGAGTCCGAGAATCTCCACCGGGACGAGGATAATCCGGATCAGTACCGGTACTTCGGGCGGGCCGAGAAGCAGATGCTTCCAGTGCTCCTTCGACGCGTATACCTGGCCGATGACAAAGGTGAACACGGCCAGCATGCCGGTCACCGCCAGGTTCGACGTCGCCGCCGCGCCATACGGCACGAGACCGAGCAGATTGGCGAAGAGGATGAAGAAGAAGGCCGTCAGCAGGTATGGCAGAAACTTCTCGTGCTTCTCTCCGAGCGTCGGCTTCGCAATCTCGTCGCGGATGTAGACGATGAGCGCCTCGAACGCATTCTGAAACACGCCGTGCGGCGCTTCATCGCGACCGACGCCTCGCTTGTACTTCTTGGCGAGGGAAATGCCGATCAGGGCGACGATCAGCATCGCCAGGAGGCCGAAGATCAGATGCCGCGAGATGGAAAAGTCGAGGACAATGTTTCCAACCGCGGGTTGCAGGCCGGCATGAAGGTGCTTTTTGGACCCGATGGCGGCAGACAACTCGCTATCGCTCGTTACCGTTTGCCCGTCCAGAACCAGTTGAAAGTCCCCGGACTGGAGCGCCGCAGCCGTAGACGCGTACGATTTGAGCGTGAGCGAACCCGACGCATCTTCCATCAGGAAAATGCGTGGGAGTTCAACCGTAGCCATCGGCTCGAACTCCAGATAGAATCCGTCGGCCGTGTGTCCGACGATGTCAACCGTCCCTCCCTCGGCAGCCTGCGCCTGGGTCGGAACCCAGAACGCGCCCAGAGTGAGCACGAGGAGCAGCGCGTAGAGGGACTTTTTCATGGCAAGATGTCGTTCGTACATGCAATACCCGTAGTTACGGATGGGTGCGGAGCCGTCGCGACCCCTGTGGAGCCAACGGGACCCTCGCGAAAAATCATTGCTGCCCCATGCTCGGCGGTCGGCGAGAGCAACCGATCATCACGGTCCTGTGCCGGACCGGTCGCGGCCGGGAGACGCATCAATCGAGCGGTCACGAACCGGCCCGATCACGCGTCGTCCCGCCCCTCCCCGACGGCCTCTCGGACCACGTCGCTCGTTTGCCGATGAAGGTGCAACACCTCCATAATAAGCGTTACGACGAAGACCCCAAAGAAAGAGCCGATGAATGCTGTTTCGTCCACGGGGACGAACACGAGCGTGACGGTGACGAGCAGGAGGGCAAACGCCATCCGGGCCAGCAGTCCGCCGAATGCAATGGCGAGAAACTGGTTGCGGCTACTGGAATGAAGGGCCAGTCGGTGCGTGACGTAGCTTGCCAGCGCGTACAGCAGGGCAAGACCCACGCCGAGGGAAAGCCCGACAAGTACCGGTTCGTCCATCATCCAATCCGTTCGACGGCATCGTGTGCACAGAACGCATGTGCGGACGGACTCCGTTTAGACGGATGACGCGTCGGCAAAGTGCCGTTTTCACCGCAGCACTTCGAATCTACAGATTACGACGAGAGGTGCTGACAAGGGACGGTGAATTATAAGTCAAACGGTGATGGAAAGCCGTACCGGACCGGTGCATTCGGCCGCTCCAGCGCCGTGCGGACCCGCCTCCCCCGCTGTCGTAGCAACCTCGGTACATTTTCCGGGGCGTCCGTGCCGGTCGCATTATCCAGACGCGCCGGCACTCGAGCCGTTTCGCCCGGACGTGGGGTCTGGCTTGCGATCCGTTTCCTTCTTCTGCTCCTGCTCGATGCTGAACCGCATGATGATGCCGAGAATGGCGATGAAGCTCAGCACCGTGCCTGCGATGCTGAGCCATGGCTCCGTATCGAGCGACCGGTCGAGCCACACCCCGCCGCCGCCGAAAATCAGGACGGCACCAGCAATGCGGTAGCCGAGATCGATGTGTGGCCCGGCCAGGCGCATCGACTCCTGCCAGCTGCCTTTCGCCATGAGGCTACGTACCCGGCAAATGAAACGGCGATGACGGGGCGCGGGACCAATCCATTATTTCTTGGCTCCGGAGGTCTCCGGGGTGCGGGTCGACGCGTCTTTCGACGTGTCCTTCGACTCAGAACCGGACGGGGATGCGGCTTTCTTCTTCGACGACGTGTCGTCTTTCGTGACCGCTTTCCCCTGAACGGCGTCGCCCATCTTGCAGGACCCGGTAAAGACCGCTCCTTCTTCGACGACGAGGCGATCCGTCTGAATGCTCCCGTCCACATGCGCAGAGCTCTCCAGCTCCAAACGCTCATCGACGTAGACTTCGCCTTCGATCGTGCCGCCGATGGCGGCGTTCGTGGCCCGTAGCTCTCCTTCTACGACGCCATTCTTTGAGATAACGGCTCGACCGTTCACGATCAGCTTGCCGACGACGCGGCCGCTGACGTTGACGTTGCTTTCAGCCCGCAGCGTTCCTTCGAACACCGTGCCTTCACCAACGATATTGAACTGAGCCTGACTCTGTCCACTGCCCTGGGTAGCCATAGACGATTTCGACCGGTTGTCTTTTTTGTTTCCGAAAATAGCCATTCGACGTGCGGGGGTAGGAAATGCGTGAAGTAACCGCGCCGAGAACACGAGGGGCATGGCACCGTGATGGGCTCAGGCCCGGCCACGGCACGCGGACAGGGCGCCCGCGGAATGCCTCTTCCTGCATGTGGATGGTACGCCACACAGCGGGCATATCCAAACGCAGGCAGGCGGGAGAGAGGTGTCGGCACTGCATAGGACGCACGAACGATGAGCCGCAGATGATCCGGTACACCGACGGATCACCGGGCCCCCACGTCGGAATTCGCCCAACCTCGGTGGTTGATCGCCTGTCGCCCGAAAGACCGGTCCGTACGATCAGCCCGAAGGATCGGCGGCCAGGATCCGCTGTGGCCCACCGCCCCCGTAGAACGAGTGACTCCGGGGGGGCGGCATCAAGGATTTACCATCCCTCGAACAGCGGTCGGGGATCCTGCGCAAGTCCGTGATGCCAGAGCTCGAAGTGCAGATGTGGACCGGTCGTTATTTCACCGGAGTTGCCACTGACGGCCACGGCTTCCTGCTGCCGAACCCGGTCACCGATGCGCTTCACCAGGCGCTGGTTGTGCTTGTAGACCGACACGTAGCCGTCGGCATGCTGAACGGCGATCGTGTAGCCGCCGTCATTGGTCCAGTCCGCAAAAATGACGTACCCGTCCCCGACGGAATAGACGTAGGAGCCGGCCTCCACGGCGATGTCGATTGCGTAGTGCCCCTCCCGGGCATTAAACCCGCGCGTCGGGAATCCAGTCTCTACCGGCGGCGTGAGAGGCATCCGAAGACTTGGCAGCCCCTCCACGTGGTTCGCCGCCGACGCCGGCGCACCGGAGGCCGGGAAGCTGGTAACCGTCATCGCCGGCTGATCATGGCTCTCGGACCCGGCGTCCGGGGTCTGGCGCGTCGGCCGGGGACGCGCACCGGGTTCGGTGGCCGGGTCGGCACCGGCGGGATCCCCACTGCGCGGCTCGACCCGACCGGTCATGAGCTGCTGAAGTCGTTCGATGTAGCGACGCTGCACCGTGAGGGAGTCGCGCAGGGCGGAGACGCGCATCGCGCTGAGCTGTGCGCTTCGCTGCACTGCCTCCGTCCCATAGCCGGGAATGAGCGTTCGAATCGGCGTGAATGCGATGAGGCACGTCGTCAGCACGACGGCCGCACCGAGCGTGGAAAGCCACAGCCATCCGAGTTCATTCGGCCGCACCTCGTGGCGGCGGGCGGGATCCGAACTCTCCTCGTTCATCACCAGAACGGTGAGCGTGGTACGCCAGTGGTCGGCGAGGTCAGATAGAAACGTCCACATGCGGGTGGGTCGTGATGGATGAGGAAAACATCGGGGAGGCGCGAGCCCGATACCGCCGACCGGAGCGAGAGCGGCGGTTTCGTTGAACGCGCGATCGCGGAGCGAGACCCCCCGGAAATCGGGGTGTACAGGTCTACCCTACGTACCTGCGACGGGAAAACCAGACGAAAGGTGCCGGTATACCGACGATTTTCGCATAGCGGGGAAACAACCGGGAAGCATCCGTTGTGCTCTACAACTGTATCCGAGGAAATGCCCAGCGGTCCAAAATGCACCGAGATGCCGCCGAGGCTCGGGCCGAGGAACGTTCGTTTCCCAGCTTTTGAATTTGAACGACAGCACCTGACATGCCGCAGAACAAGTCCGCAGAGAAGCGCATCCGCCAGAACGAGAAACGTCGCACCCGCAACAAGGCCAAGAAGACGCGGGTCCGGTCGATGATGAAGACCCTCCGTGCGACGGAAGACAAAGCCGAAGCCGAGTCGCTTCTCGACGACGTGAAGGCTGCTCTTGACCGCCTGGCGGGCAAGGGAATCATTCACAAAAACAAGGCCGCCAACTACAAGAGCAAGCTTGAGAAGCACGTAAACGGCCTGGACGACTAGAAAACCTACGCCCACGGCGTTCTTCCTCCGTCCCCTGCCGGCCGCATCGGCCTCAGGCGCCGCACGTACGAATATTTTATTTCGTTAACGTGATAACCCTTCAACGTCGGGGTTCTGGCATTGCGTTCCGATCGGATATTCCCAATATTCGCGGAGGAGGAGCATGTCCATGCGAAACGCATTTGGCATGTTTCCCCACGTTGCCGTATACATGAGCGCAGCGTATCTGCGATTATTCGAGGCGAGTTCAGCCGTCGAAACGACCCGAAACTACCGTCTTTGTCCACGCGGAGGAAACAGGTGAGATTTTACGTTCACCGCTCCCGTGACGGCGAAGGGGTTGATTCGCCAAGACTCTTGTTGCACGATCAGTGTCCCCGGCGGTCCAACCGCACCGGCCTGATTTTTCCAAAACTGCAGCCGCGGTCGCGCCGCACCTTGTTCCTTTTGCACGCCGACTGCGCGTTGTATTTTCGTTGTATCGCGCACCGGTCCGTTCATCGGACCCATCCAGCAGCAGGAGTTTTTCCTGCAACGGGGCTCCGGCCCTGCATCGAAGCACCGGCATCGTAGCATCGGTTTTCGCTTCCCCAGACGCAGCGCAACCAACCACTATGAAAATACATACTGTGAACGCACGTCAACGCTTCTCCTTCTGGCTTCCTCTTCTGCTCGTCATCGGCGGGCTCTTCGTCGCAGGTTGCGGCCCTACGGCTCCGGAGGTTCTTTCAACCTCAGGCCCGGATGAGCTGCAGACCGGCGAGTCCGGCACCTTCGAGGCCACCGTCAATGAAGATGTCGGTGAAGACGGACTCAGCTACACCTGGAACTTCGGCGACGGATCGACTGGATCCGGCCTTCTCGCGAGCCACAGCTTCAGCTCGGCCGGCGAGTATCAGGTCGTGTTTACCGCGCAGAACGAGGGCGGAACGGCTCGCGACACGATGATGGTCAACGTGGTTCGCCCACCGCAGCCCGCCCGCATCACCACGATCAACGCCAACCCGAATCCTGCTGACGAAGGCGAATCGGTCAGCTTCAGCAGCAACGTTCGCGGCGACAGCCCGCTGTCGTACGAGTGGGACTTCGGCGATGGAAACACGGCGACCGGCCAGTCGGCTTCGCACACGTTCGAGGAGCCGGGACAGTACACGGTCTCCCTCACCGCGTCGAACGACGTCGGCCAGGACACGCGCACCCTCAACATGACGGTGGAGCGCAGCCTGCCGCCGATCTGCACGAGCGTGAGCGAGTTCAACTCAGCCTTCTTCAGCCGCAACTCCAGCACGCTCACGGACGACGCTGAGTCCTCCCTCACGGAGAACAGCGACATTCTGAGCCAGTGCCCGAACCTGAGCGTTCGCGTCGAAGGCTACGCCGCCCCGGGCGAGCGCAGCCCTGAGTCCCTGTCCGAAGATCGCGCCCGCGCGGTCTCGCAGTTCTACCAGGACAACGACGTGGCCGCCAACCGCATCTCGACGTCCGCTGAGGGCGAAGTGGGTGGCGTCACGAGCAAGAAGGGTGGTACGCGTCAGTTCCGCCGCGCCGACTCGATTCCGGTGCGCAACTAACGCATCCGCCTGACGGATCCGGCGAGACACCCTCTCGCCGTACGGGCCTCCTTCCTCCGGGAAGGAGGCCTTTTTTGTGTTCTGTGCAGGATTTCCAGTCCCCGTCCCGGCGCCACCGACGCCGAACTCTGCGCCCATTCCGCTCGTTCTATCCTTCCTCGTCCACCCTCCCTGCCGCCTCCCCTCTCCCGACGCATGCCCGGCTTCGATGCATCGGCCCGGACAGACCTCACGCGCCGCCTCAAAGACGAGGCGCAGCGCCTCGGATTCGACGACTGCGGCATCTCCGCGGCACAGCCGCTCGACGACGAGGCGCGACGTCTGGAGCAATGGCTTCTCGAGGGACGCTACGCCACCATGGAGTGGATGGCTGATCACTTCGACAAGCGCACCGACCCGACAAAGCTGGTCGAGGGCGCCCGCTCCGTCATCTCCGTGCTTCACAACTACTATCAGCCGGATCCCCCCGGTGCGAGCGAGAAGCGGGGCAAGATCAGCCGCTATGCCTGGGGCGATGACTACCACGAGGTGATGAAAGAAAAGCTGTATCGCCTCTTTGGATGGCTGCAGGACGAAGTCGGCGCTGAGATCAACGGACGCGCCTTCGTCGACTCGGCACCCGTCATGGACAAGGCCTGGGCAGCACGGTCCGGTCTCGGATGGCAGGGCAAGAACACGCTCCTCCTGAACCGGGAGATGGGGTCCTACTTCTTTCTCGGAGAGCTGATCGTGGACGTCCCCCTCACTACGGATGCGCCCGTTGCCGACTCCTGCGGGTCGTGCACCCGGTGCCTCGACGCCTGCCCCACCGATGCCCTGTACGAGCCGTACGCCCTCGACGCCTCTCGATGCATCTCCTACCTGACGATCGAACACCGGGGCTTCGACGTGCCGGAGGACATCCAGCAGGACGTACACAACTGGATCTTCGGCTGCGACATTTGCCAGGAGGTGTGCCCATGGAATAAGTTCTCCACACCGACACAGGAGCCGCGGTACGACGCACGCGACGGCATCCGAGACACCGACCTGCGAGATTGGGTCGAAATGAACCTGGAGGCGTTCGAAACGCGCTTCGAGGATACGCCCGTCACTCGCGCGGGCTACGAGGGCTTCCGCCGGAACGTGCGCTACGCCTTGAATGCGGTCGAGTCGGCAGGGTAGCCTCCCCGATTTACTCGGCGACGGCGGCTTCCATCTCCTCCGCTACGTCCGCTTCCCCGGACGACACCTCCTCGTCCGCTTCGCGACGCTCCGTGGGTGCCACGAGCGGGATCCACAGCAGACCGCTTACGACCTGCAGACCGGCGAACGCGAGAACCGTCTGACGGAGGGTCAAGAGGTCGAGCTCGAGGATCATGCTGGCGAGGACGATGGACACCGACTCAGCAACCATTACCAGCAGCCACTCCGTCGAGAAAACGCGTCCGCGGAACCGGTCCTCCGTTCGCTTCTGAAGCATGACGGTGCTGAGGACCCAGTTGGAGGCGCTCGCTGCGTGTGCGATCACCACGAGGGTGCAGACGGCGGCAACGCCGAGCGTCGTCGGGGACCACGGGATCAGCCCGACCCCGAAGTAGAACGCCCCGCAGAGGGCGATAGCGCCGCCGATCACGGTCGGCCAGTTCGAACGATCCGTAAAGAGGGCGCGGGTGATGACCGGCCCGATCCCCGTCCCGATGCCGCGCGCCATGAACAGCACGCCAATCCCGGCGGCAACAGCACCGGGCTGGATCTGATCGCCGATCAGCGTGAGCATGTAGACTAGCGCACCGCCTCCGACGGCCCAGGTCGCTTTGGCGAGGGCGATGCGGCGGACCCGCGCGTGCCGCTTCAGATGGCGCCACCCGTCGACAATCTCGCGGACGGCCGACCGGACCAGACCTTTCTCCACATCCACCGTCTCCTGCGGAATGGTGGTCCCGTAGATAAAGACCGCCGAGACCAGGTACGTGGCGCTGTCGATGATGAACACCGTTTCCGGGCCCAGCCATTCCGTTGCCAACCCGCCGAGTGCGGCTCCGACGGCGAGCATCGTGGACCAGGTCGCCGATGAGATGGCGTTGGCCGTAAGCAGCTCGCGCGGCGTCGTGATGTTCGGGATGGACGAGCTCTTTGCCGGCTGGAAGACCGCCCCGATGACGACCTGCGCCGTCATCAGCGCGTAGAGCCATGGGACGTCCGAGGCGTCGTTGAT
>NZ_DAXETW010000155.1:0-30091 GCF_051155795.1 Longibacter sp. | reverse complement strand
ACGATGGCCCTTGCGGCTCTCCCCTCCCAGAGGGCCGACCAGCGGAAAGTCATCCTGTGGAGGAGAAAAAAGGAGGCTTCCAAACTTTTCTCGTTGTCCCTTGCTCTCGGGAAGACCCTCCCTGTCCCTCCCTACGAGGGAGGGAACCTGTCTTCTGTCGCGAGGCGAAACGACGGCCTTTGCGGCTCTCCCTATGAGGGAGAGGACTTGTTTTCGGACGTCCCGCCTGATACTGACCGTGCGTCTCTCCCCTCATAGGGGAGATTAAGAGGGGTCTTTCCGACGCTGGTGGTTGTCTCTGCCTACGCAAGACCCACCCTGCCCTGGAAGCGTCTCCTGACGCTGGGTGCCTGAAGAACAGCGTCCCGTGTTCGGAAACCGATTCACCGACCATTTCGCCAACTGCCATTCCGTGGTCTCCCCGATTCGCCATTCCCCATCCATAACCGAATCAATAAAAGCGATCGGGAAGCATTCGGCGTGGCAGTCGTAGGTATGAATCCTGCAGTTGCTATTTGCGGGTTCGTACTTTTTCGATTTACCCCCTTTTGCATGGAAGCTCCCGACGATCTACGTGGCCTGTTTTGCAACCGGACCCTCAACCTCCGGGGCATTAAGGCCATCGGCTACGACATGGACTACACGCTCGTTCACTACCACATGCGGGAGTGGGAGCAGCGGGCGTACAGCTTTATCAAGGAAGGCCTCCTGGCGAAAGGATGGCCGATCGACCACCTCACGTTCGACCCGGACCTGGTTATCCGGGGGCTGGTGATCGATACGGATCACGGCAATGTGGTGAAGGCCAACCGCTTCGGCTACGTCAAGCGGACCTTCCACGGTACCGAGCCGCTCGGATACCGCGAGCAGAAGAACGTGTATCAGCGCACGCTCGTGGACCTCAGCGAGGACCGGTGGGAGTTTCTGAATACGCTCTTCGCGATCTCGTCGGCCTGCATGTATATGCAGCTGGTGGACCTGCTGGACGAGGGCAAGCTGTCCACGTCGATGGGCTATCACGACCTGTACGAGGAGGTCCGGCAGACGCTCGACGAGGCCCACATGGAGGGTAGGTTGAAGCAGGAAATCATCAGCGAGCCGGAGCGGTTCGTCGACCTCGACCCGGAAATGCCGCTGGCCCTTCTCGATCAGAAGCGGGCGGGTAAGAAGCTCCTGCTCATTACGAACTCGGAATGGGACTACGCACGCCCGATGCTCGAGTACGTCTTCAACGACGTCCTGCCGGGCGACATGACGTGGCGCGACCTGTTCGACCTGTCGATCGTCGGCGCCCGGAAGCCGGACTTCTTCTCCGTGCGCATGCCGGCCTTTCGGGTGGTGAACGACGACGGCATGCTCCGCGAGCACAAGTCGGGCCCGCTGCAGGAGGAGTGCGTCTACGTCGGAGGCAATGCGCCGCTGGTGGAGGAAAGCCTGGGCCTGCGCGGGGAGGAGATCCTCTACATCGGCGATCACCTCTTCGTCGACGTGAACGTGTCGAAGAAGGTGCTGCGCTGGCGTACGGCGCTGGTCGTCCGCGAGCTGGAGGAGGAGATCGAGGCCTACCGGCAGTTCGCCGAGCGACAGGAGGAACTCTCCCGGCTCATGCGGCAGAAAGAGGAGCTGGAGGCCGACTACTCGTCCCTTCGCCTGCAGCTTCAGCGGTCGCAGGACGACTACGGCCCCCGGGATCACCGCCCGCCGTCCGTGATTGAGAACGAGATGACCACCCTGCGGGACGACCTGGTGGCGCTGGATGAGAAAATCGCCCCTCTCGCCAAGGCCTCAAGCCGGCTGGTGAACGAGAACTGGGGACCGCTCCTGCGCACGGGCAAGGACAAGAGCATGTTCGCCCGTCAAGTGGAGCGATACGCCGACGTGTACACCGGCCGCGTCAGCAATTTCCTGCACCACACCCCGTTCATTTACCTCCGCTCGCACCGCGGCAGCCTCCCCCACGACGATGCCGCCAGCGAGGACGGCGCCTACACTACGACGTCCGGGTATGAATGGGATGAGGCGACGGCGAAAGAACGAGGGTGAAGGTTTGATAATCGCACCACCACACCACCACACCGTCGCACGGCCGTGCGACGGTGGTGTGGTGTGGGTTCGCTTTGAACCCTGAACCTACCCCCGTATCCGGCACGTGGCCTGGGCGCGGGCGGCGGTCTTGCCGTTGGGTAGGCGGACGGTCGCTTCCAAGAAGAGCTGGCGACCTGCGCGCTCGGCGACCCGGCCCTCGACGTCGATGTAGTCGACTGACGGCGGCACGGGGCGAAGATACTGGGTGCTCATCTGCGTTGTGACGCTCGGCGGGGCAACGAGAAAGCTGAGGGGGCCGAGCGTGTTGTCTATTGCCGCGGCGATGTAGCCGCCCTGCATCAGGCGAAGCGGGTTCTGATACCGCTCGCGGACGGGCAACCGAACGACCAGCACCTCCGCCTCCTCGTCGTAGGAAATCGCCTCCGCGCCCATGTCCTCGTAGCACGGAGGTGGGAGCTGCAGGTCGGTATCTTCAGGCACGCACTCGCGGAGACGCTGCAGGATGTCAGGCATACGGCGGTATTTAGGTTTGAAGGTGTGAAGGTTTGATAATCGCACCACCGTCGGACGGCCGTGCGAGGGTGGTGTGTTCGTTGAACCCTGAACCTTGAACGCTGAACCCTGAACGTATCTACTCCGGATCCGGGACTTCGGCCATGACGATGGGGCCGCAGGGGCCGCCGAAGCGCATGCCGACGCGGGCGCTCGCGTAGGCGTAGGCGTCGAACGAATTGAGACCATGCTCGTCCATCAGCAGCTCGTACGCCTGGTCGAGTGCGGACTGGTGCGCTTCTTCGAGCGTCGGGCCAATCCCCATGCACAGGGTCGTATTGCCGAGGCGAATCCGGGGCGTGGGCGGAGCAGCGCCTTTTTCCACATCCACATGGAGGCGTGCACTGCCGGCGGCTTCGATCGCGACCCAGGTCGGCTCGGCCCGGCCCATCGCCGCGTGCAGGTCGCCGACCGAGAGCAGGCCGCCGTCCACCTCAACGGGCAAACGCAGCGTGGCGCCGGGCGACAGCTCCCGCAGGTCCATGTTGCCGCCAAACGGGTAGGACGGCTGAAACGTGGACCCTTCCCCCTCCGCCGGTGCAACCCCGATGCAGCCGATCATCGGCTCGAGCGGAACGCTCAGGTCGTCGCTGATCCGCAGGCTATCGCCGTCGATCTCAATCTCGCGCGTCCGCGTCGCGTCCGTTCGTTCACCCAGCCCGCCGAACGCCGGCATCCAGACCGACCACGCGCGTCGGACCTTGACGTCGAGGATGTCGATGACGAGGGCATCGCCCGGCTCGGCTCCCTTCACCGCGACCGGACCGGTCACCATGTTGAACGTTTCGAGGCCGATATCCTCCACCGATTCGCCATTGTGCAGGCGTTCGTACGCGACATCGCCCGTCTCGAAGGTCACGATGTCATCCGGCTCGACCGCCGTTGCCGGGGGGTGGTGTCGGTCGAACGTGGCCGTGCGATGATCCGTGCTGACGACATGCTCTTGCATAGCGGTAGGCAACCTGAGTGGTGGGTGCGGATGCCACCAAGAACGTGCTGTGAGAGCATGTTCGCAAGAAGAACCTGCATCGGGCACAGGCACGGCCGTTTCGGAGGGTTACACATACAAAAAACCCTCGCCTCCAGGTGGAGACGAGGGCAAAACGGTGCGGCGCGAACGTCAGGCCGCCGGTTTGTTGGCTGTGCCGTTACCGGCCGCCGCCCGGTCCGCTATTGCCGCCCTGCTGAGGGGACGGGGGACGCATCGGCTGCACGGCGTAGCTTGCCACTTTCCACTCACCCTCTTCCTTCGTGGTGAGAATCACTTCGTTGAAGGTGGCGGGCTTGTACTTGGCCTCGTAGCGGAGAACGACGAAGGGTCCGCCATCGACCTGCGGAAGCGATTCGCGGTACTGCGCGGCCGCAAATTCACGGGACTGCACGTCGCCGAGCTGGCTTTTCTTCTGCTCGTTCTTCTGCGACCAGACCTTCTGCTCCACCTGGTCCTGCATCATGGATGCAGCCGCTTCGTAGCTGGCGTCATACTGACCGTCGTCATTGGTCTTGAGCCACTCCTGCGCCACGGCGCGGGCCTCCTCCGTGACCGCCGCGGTATCAACCGCCGCCTCACCGGAGTCCTGGGCCATCACCGGCAGACCGGCGAAGAGAAGCACACTCATCACGAAAGCAAACGTACTGTGCACGATACGTTTCATATGGATAGGGCATCTTTCAATAGAAAAGTTGAGCCGTACGCCCACCGAGGACGACCATCGGAACAACGGAGCGACGCCGGAAGCACTCGTCCATACCGACCCACGCCCAATGCGGTCCGCCCGTTAGAATCTTCACAAAAGGCTCGTGCCGTCGTCTGACGCGCCTGAGCCTCCGTAACCCCATGTCTGTGTCGAACTTACGGCACCGCATCGTGCGCCCCGTGCACCGACATCGCTCCGCCCGACCCGATCGTTGACCGGGAACCTCCCCGTTGACACTCTGTCAAAGAGTGTGGTTGACACGGTGTCAATCAATGATTTCGTGTCAGCGAAAAAGGCGGGACGCGCTGCACTCTTTCTTTCCCCGACCCCATTCCACCCTGATGTCGATCGAAGAACGACGGCGCGAAGAAAAAGAGCAGCGACGGCACAGTATCATCGATGCGGCGGAGACCGCACTCGTGGACAAGCGCGTCGAGGCGCTGACCATGTCGGACGTGTCATCGAACGCACGCCTGAGCCGCAGCCTGCTGTACGTCTACTTCGAGGATCTGGATGACATCGTGTTGGCTGTGACGCGGCGCGGTTTCCAAAACCTTCTCGACCGCTTCCGGGCGGCGGTCGGACACCACGACACCGGGCTGATGCAGATTCGCGCGGTCGGCGAGGCGTACGTGGATTTCGCGCGGGAGGAGCCGACCTACTTCGACCTCGTCGCTCGCTTCGAGGCACGAACGGCGGATGCGGATCAGGCATCCGAGAACGAACGCGCCTGCGTCGCCCTTGGAGATGACGTGATGGATGTCATGACGACAGCGATCGAGTCGGGCATCGACGACGGGTCGATCCGGGAGGAACTCTCCCCGACCGAGACCGCCGTCACCCTCTGGGGCTTCACCCACGGCCTCATCCAGCTGGCCGTACACAAAAGCGACATGCTGAACCTGCGCCACGGACTGGATCCGGATATGCTTGTCGAACGCGCGCTTGACCTCGCCGGGGTGGGCCTGACCGGACGTGCCGCTCACCCGATCTGCCGATCCGATATCGTCCATATGATGGAGGGCGGCTGATCCACTCCGTAACCCCCCACCGGACCCGTGCGTCCGGTCTTTTTTTTACCCATGCATTGACACTCTGTCAACGACCGATGATCTGTCAACGGATAGTTCGGGCACTTGTCCTCCGCATAAAGCCGACGCTGCGGCGCGTGACGCCGATCGTGGTGGGGCTCGCCCTGCTCGTGCCGCCCGCCAATGGCCAGAGCGCGCCCGTGCCCGCCGACACGGTGCAGACGCCGGTTGTCGACGTGCTCGTCCAGGACGCGCTGGACCGGAATCTCACCCTCAGACAGCAGGTCCTCGCGCTCGATCGGGCCGACGCAGCGGTCGATGAGGCCCGCGGCGGCTTCCTCCCGCAGTTGGACGCCCAGGCGCGCTACACGCGTGCTGCCGGAGGTCGAACGATCGACTTCCCGGTCGGCGACCTCCTGAATCCGGTCTACGAAACCCTCAACACCCTGACACCGCCCGACGCCCCGGGCTTTCAACCTATCCAGAACCGGGAGATCGCCTTCCTCCGCGAGCGGGAGCAGGACACCCGCCTTCGCCTTCAGCAACCCCTCTTCGCGCCGGCCACCCTCTACGGATATCGTGCGCGGAAGGATGAGCGCCGGGCGGAGAAAGCATCGACGGATGCCACGCGACGCGCCGTCATCCGCGACGTGCAAACGGCCTACTTCCGCTACCGCCAAGCCTCCGAACAGGTCGACATCCTGGAGGCCACCTACGAGAGGGTCCAAGAGAACCTCCGGGCCAGCCGACGGCTCGTGGAGGCCGGCAAGGCGACCCCCGACGCCACGTTCCGCGCAGAAGCCGAGGTGCTGGCCGTGGAGCAACGGCAAACCGAGGCCGAGGCGGGGCAACGACAGGCACGGAGCGCCCTCAACCTGCTCTTCGACCGCCCGCTCGATACGCCGATTCCCTCGCCCCGGCTGAGCACCGCGTCCCTGGTCGACCGGCAGATTCGGTCGCTGCCGATTCCGGTGCGCCCGGTGGAGACGCGGTCGGGGCTCGTCCCGCTGCAGGCGAGGGCGCAATCCGATCGGCCGGAGCTGAAGCAAGTGTCAGCCGCCGTCGACGCCACCCGGGATCAGCGGCGAGTCGCGCAAACCGCCTATCTGCCGACGGTTTCGGTCGTTCTGGAGGGCGGCATTCAGGGAACGACCTACCGTGTCGGCGACGATGCGCGCTTCGGGCTCGCCTCCGTCGTGCTGCAGTGGAATTTGTTTAACGGCCTCCGCGACCGCTCTCGCGTCGAGCAAGCTGAGCTGTCCGCCCGACAACTCGACATCCGACGCGACGCTCTCTCCCGCCAGATTGACCTGCAGGTCCAGCAGGCCCTCGACGACGTGCGCGTAGCCCTTCGGTCCCTCGAAACCGCCGAGGCCCGTGTCCGGGCAGCGCAGTCCAGCTTTCGCCTGACGAAACGCCGGTACGACGTCGGACGCGCCAGTCTCGTCACCTTCACGGACGCGCTGTCGACGCTCACGGAGGCCGAGTTGAACCTCGCAGTCACTCGCTACACCCTGCTGACCCGCCTCGCCGAACTCCGGTACGCCGCCGGCCTCCCGATGACGCCACCTGTCGATGCCCGGCGATAGACCGACCCTCTCCTCATTCTTTCCAGACCGACGCCTGCTTCCTGCCATGATGGATCCCATCCCTCGCATGCTTCCTCTCGCCGGAGTTCCGCTTCTCGTGCTTGCCCTGGTTCTATTGGGCTGTACGGCCGATGCCGACCCGGTTCCCCCCGCCTCGACGGTGCCCGTCGTAGAAACCGTTCCCGCGGAAGCCGCGACGACGCCCCTGCCGATTCGCACGAGCGGCCGCCTGGTCGCAAGCACGGAGCTCCCGCTGTCATTCAAGATCGGCGGGGTCGTCGCTCGCGTGCTCGTGGACGAGGGCGAACGGGTGTCCCGCGGGCAGACGCTCGCCCGCCTTGACCTGTCGGAAATCAACGCTCGCGTTGCCGAAGCGGAAAGCGCGCTGGAGAAAGCGCGGCGGGACCTGGAGAGAACGCGCACGCTGCAGCAGGACTCGGTCGCGACGGTGGAGGAGTTACAGGACGCGGGCACCGCCGTCGAGGTGGCGGAGGCACGGCTGGACGCCGCACGGTTCAACCGAAAGCATGCGGTTATCACCGCTCCCTCCGGCGGTCGCGTCCTCCAGCGCATGGTCGAAGCCGGCGAAACCGTGTCCGGCGGACAACCCATCCTCGCGCTCGGGGCGGACGCCTCCGGGTTCGTGCTCCGCGTCGGACTCCCCGATGAGGACATCGTGATGCTCACGCCGGGGGATTCGGCCTCCGTACGCCTCCGCGCGTTCGGTGACCGGTCGTTTCCGGCCCGCGTGACGGAGATCGCCGGTGCCGCCTCGCGTCCCGCCGGCACGTTCAACGTCGAACTCCGCATCGATCGCACGCTGCCGGACCGGTTCAAGGATCGCCTCCGGTCCGGATTCACCGGCACGGCGGACATTTTCCCGAAAACGCCCACCGATCACGTCCTGCTTCCCGCCTCGGCCCTGGTCGAAGGCGACGGTCGGACCGGGATCGTCTTCGAAGTTGCCGACGCGCGCGACTCCGTTGGCACCGCACAGCGACGCCAGGTCGACCTGGTCGGCTTCGAGGGGTCGCACGTCGCCATTCGCGGACTCGATGCCGGCACCCCGGTCATCACGCGGGGCGGGCCCGGCCTCCGCGACGGAGACGCGGTTCGCCTCGCCCCCGCCCACCCGTAGCGAATCCCGATTCGGTCCCCTCCTGACTGATTGCCCGCGCTGTCATGCGACTTCCTGAGTACGCCATTCGCCGGATGCCCTTCACGGTCATCGTCCTTCTTCTGGTGACCCTGCTGGGCGTCCTCAGCTTCTTCACCATGCCCCGGTCGGAGGACCCGCAGTTTGCCGTCCCGACCGTGCGCGTGATCGCCGTTTACCCCGGCGCGAACCCCGAAGACATCGAGCAGCTCGTCGTCGACCCGATCGAGGACGCCATCAACGAGCTCGACGACGTGGACCGCATCGAGTCGTCGATTCAGGACGGCGTCTCCGTCACATCGATCGATTTCCTGGCGAGCGTAGATCCGGACGACGCGATGGAAGACGTGACGCAGCGGATGTCGGAGGTGCGACCGACACTACCGGCTGAGGTGCGACAGGTGGAGATCGACGATTTCAATACGGCGGACGTGACGGTCTACCAGGTCGCCCTCACGAGCGAAACCGCAGAGTACCGTATTCTCGAGAAAGAAGCCGAGCGCCTCGAGCAACGAATGGAGCGGGTCGCCGGTGTGAAACAGGTCGAGACGTGGGCCTATCCCGAACAGCGGGTGACGGTGGGACTCGACCTCGAACGCATGCGTGCACTCGACCTGTCGCTCGACCGCGTCGCCGGCGCGATCCGATCCGCCGCCCCGAATGTGCCCGGCGGAGACATCGAGGCGGGAGAACGCCGCTTCACGGTCCAGACTTCCGGGGACTACGCGTCCATCGACGCCATCCGCCGCACCGTGGTCGGCGCATCCGCATCGTCCGTGCTGTACCTGGAGGACGTGGCCACGGTTGAGGCCGGCTACGCGGATCCCACCCACCGGGCACGCTTCAACGGGCGGCGGGCTATCTTCGTCACGGCGACCCAGCGCGACGGGGTCAATATCTTCGACGTACTGGACCCCCTCCGGGCGGAAGTGAGCGCGTTTGCGACCGAACTCCCGACAGACGTCGAGCTCCAGACGGTGTTCGACCAGTCGGAGAGCGTGGCAAGCCGCGTCAACGGCTTCTTTTCGAACCTGCTGCAGGGAATTCTGCTCGTCGGTGCCGTCATTCTTCTGGCCCTCGGCCGACGGGCCTCGGTGATCGTGATGCTGGCCATTCCCCTTAGCATCCTCATCGCGATCTGGCTCCTGGACCTCGGCGGCTACGGCCTCCAGCAGATCTCGATCGTCGGTCTCGTGATCGCACTCGGCCTGCTCGTGGATGATGCCATCGTGATCACCGAAAACGTCGCGCGGTTTCGCCGAAAGGGGATGGGAGCGATCGAGGCGGCGCTCAAAGGGACGGACGAGGTCGGCTGGGCGGTAGTCAGCACGTCGGTCACCAGCATTCTGGCGTTCCTCCCGATCGTGCTCGTCCAGAGCGGTAGCGGCGACTTCATTCGGTCGATGCCCATCACCGTCATCCTGGCGCTGCTGGCGTCGCTGCTCATCTCCTTGACACTGACGCCGCTACTCGCCGCTCGATGGCTCGGGGGAAAAACTCCAACCGATGCGCCTTCGGAATCCGATGAGACCGACGCCGACCCGGCGCTCGACCGTCCGGCATCCATCGTCAGCGGACCGCTACAGCGGGTGCTCGACCGGTTCGTCGATAATGTCTACCGGCGCCTGCTGCGGGCCTCGCTGGAACGTCCGGCCGTCGTCCTCGCGGTCGCCGTGCTGGCGTTCGCTGGCAGTGTGAGTCTCTTTCCCGTGATCGGCGTCTCATTCTTTCCCGATGCGGAAAAGCCGCAGTTCCTGGTTAACGTGACGACGTCGGAAGGCACCACGTTCGACGCCACCGACGGCGCTGTGCGGCGCGTCGAGGCGTGGCTGCGGGACCGGAACGACGTGAAGCGCTACGCGGCCAACACGGGCCGCGACAACCCGATCGTGTATTACAACGTGATCCCGCGAAGGGAAAAGGCGAACGTTGGGCAGATCCTCGTCGAAGCCGCCTCGGCGGATGACGTCCCCGGCATCGCGGCCGATGTGCGGGAGGCCTTTCGCGGCGAGCCGGGCCTGACTGTCGAACCGGTCGTGTTCAAGAACGGCCCGCCGGTGGAAGCACCAATAGCGATCAAGGTGATCGGCCCGGACCTGGCCACGTTGGAGCGCCTGGCAGGAGAAACCGCCGACCTGCTCCGCCGGACGGACGGTACGCTGAACGTGAACAATCCGCTCGATGAGCCCAAGACCGACCTGCACGTCGACGTAGACCGCGGTGCGGCGGCCCTCCATGGCGTCCGCCTCGTAGATGTGGATCGGACGGTGCGGGCCGCCCTGGCCGGGGAGGCCGTCGCCACGTACCGGGACGACGCCGGCGATGAATACGATGTGGTGCTCACGCTAAATCGTCCGACCGATCGGCGTGCCCGAGTCGACGACCTCGACCGGGTTTCCGTCACCGCGACGACAGGCGCAACCGTCCCCCTCCGTCAGATCGCCGACATCCGCCTGAAGCCGGTCCCCGTGCGCATTGACCGCTTCGACACCGAGCGGGCAGTCACCGTGACGGCGGACGTCGACACGCGAGCGGGATACAGCGCGGTGGCGGTGACCCAGTCCGTGACCGCCGACCTCGACGACAGGGACTGGCCGGACGCCTACCGGTACTTCGTGGGCGGCGAGCTGGAAGCGCAGGAAGACAGCTTCGCCAGCCTGCTGCCCGCCCTGCTGGGCGCGATCCTCGGCATCCTCGCCGTCCTGGTCCTGCAGTTCGACTCGTACCGGCAGCCATTCATCATCTTCACCGCAATCCCGCTTTCGGTGATCGGCGCCTTCCCGGCTCTTCTGCTCACGGGCTACACGTTTAGCTTCACTGCGTTCATCGGCTTCACGAGCCTGGTCGGCATCGTCGTGAACAACTCGACGCTCCTCGTCGACTACGCCAACCAGCTCCGCGACGCCGGTCACAGCGTCCTCGAAGCGGTCCAGATCTCGAGCGAGACGCGCTTCACGCCGATCGTCCTCACGACGCTGACGACCATCGGGGGACTGCTTCCGCTCACCCTCTCCGGATCCAGCCTCTGGAGCCCTCTGGGATGGGTCATCATCGGCGGACTGATCGTCTCCACGGGCCTTACCCTCCTCGTCGTACCCGTGCTGTACCGCCTGCTCACGCGCTGATTCGTCCGGGACCTCGTTAGAGTCAGGGTGCTGCGTTCGACAGACACCGGAGCCTCCCTCCGAGGCCAATCGATTGCGCACGAGACCCCCTGAACCTTGAACCCTGAACCTTGAACCTCGACCCAACCCTACAGCCAGAAGCGGAGGCTGACGAGGAAGGTGCGGCCCGGCATCGGGGCGTCGAGGATGTCGGAATACTGCCGGTCGCGAAGGTTGCGGACTTCGGCAGACAGAGCAACATGCTTGTCTTCGACCATCTGCCAGCCGTAGGCGAGGCGGACGTGGATCAGGCCGTACTGATCGGTCGGAATGTCGCGGTCGCCCATCCGGTCGAGGTACGAGGCGTTGACGCTCGCCGTAATCTGCTCGTAGGAGACAGCGGCACGGCCCTGCAGAAGGTGGCGCGGGCTCGACAGCGCGTACCGGGCGTCGGCGACCGGCTCCTGCGACGTCAGCGTCTGATCCATGAACGTGTAGCTCCCGTCCAGCAGGACGCGTGCTCCCTGGATCGTGCGCTGAAAGGACGCCTCCGTCTCGATGCCGAGCGTCTCCACCTCATTCAGGTTGCGGGCCACGAACGTGTCGTCGCTGGCGTCGTCCTTCGCGTAATCGATGAGCCCGGTCGTGCGGCGCCCGAAGCCGGTCAGGTGCAGCGTCACATCGGGCGTGAGGTAGACGTCGGTGCCCGCCTCGGCCGACCAGCTGCGTTCGGCGTCCAGGTCCGCCGTCCCTTTGGTCGTGGGCAGGTCGATGTAGCGCTCGACGTAGTTCGGCGCACGGACCGCCCGCCCGACTCCGGCGCGGAGGGTGACCGTGTTCAGCGAATACGACGCGTAGAGCTGCGGCGTGGGCTCCAGCCCGTAGAGCGGGTCGCCGTCGAGCCGGAGACTGCCGTTCAGAATGAGCGGAGCCACAGGCTGGAATCGTGCGCTGGCGAAGACGCCCCCGGCCACGTCGGATCGGTCGCCCAGCGTGTTGGAGTCGATGCCGCGCGCCTGCCCGGAGAGTCCACCGGTAAGCGTCAGCTCGCTCGATACGGTGCGCGACACCTGTGCCTGGGCCGTCGTCAGGCGGCTGGTGTGGATGCTGGGGGAAAGCTGCGGATTGTACTGGTAGTTGTCGTCGTGCACCTTGCTCGCCACCTGCGCCGTCCAGCGGGTGTCGGCTTGCGGATCCCCCTGTGCGCGGATTTGCGCCCAGAGCGTCTGCGTCGACTCGCGGGCCGTGTCGCCGACCACGCCGTAGTAGTGGTACGCGCCAAAGTCCCGGTCGTCGATTCCTACGCGGGCGTAGATCGAGCCATTCCCCAGTTTCGTTTTGGCCGCCGCGGTGCCGGCGTAGCGTTCGAAGTCGGTGCGCACCTCGCCCCGGGAGCTCTCGATCGGCTCCCCCTGCTCATTCGTGATCGGCTGGCCGTCGGAGCCCTGCGCCGTGCCGGCCAGGCTGACGCGCCAGTGCTTTCGGGCAACGCGCAGCTGGGCCTCTCCACTGTACAGGCTGTAATCGCCGAACTGCCCCACCACGTCGGCCCCCACGCCATCCTCCGTGTTCTGGACGGGCGCCATCGCCGCTCGGGTAAAGATCTGCACGACTCCTCCGAGCGCGTCGGGCCCGTAGAGCGCGGTTGCCGGTCCGCGCAGAACCTCCACGCGCTCGATCTCCGGCAGCGGGATCGGGATGTCCATTAGAAAGTGGCCCGTCATCGGGTCGTTCACGCGTGCCCCGTCGACGAGGAGCAGGACCCCGTTGAACGTGGAGCCGCGCAGGGAAAGGTCGCTCTGCACGCCAAAGGCGCCCCGGCTCTGCACGTCAAGGCCCGCCGTCACCTCCAGGAGTTGATCGACCGTCGTAATCGGCATTTCTGCAATGTCGCGCCGCGTCCAGACCTGCACGCGGCGGCCCGTCGTGCGCGTGGGCTCCGCGTAGCGGGAAGCCGTGACGACCACCGAGTCCGGCATCTGCACGTACATGGCGACGTCGGAGGTGTCAGATTCAGCGTCGTCCGTTTGAGCCCGCGCCGACAGCGAGGTCGTGCCCGCGACGAGACAGAGAAAAAGAACGACGGCCCGAAGAGGGGATGAGACAGATACCATTGCAAACACACATTCACCGATGACCGCGAAGGACGAACGAACAGGGCAACGCAGGCTCCTCCCTGAGGTTCAACTCCCGGGTAACGACACCCAGCATCTTTCAGCACCCCACCCTCGAGCAACGATGGCGCTCCGGTCGACCGAGTCAGAAGTGCAGGGAGCGTACACGTAGACACCGTACAGCAAACCTATCGATGGAAGCGCTTTCGATCCAGACCTGCATACGAAAACTGTCGATTCTTCTTCCAAGCTGCTTGAATTCCAGGCTGTCGAACCGAATTATGGACGTGTACTTATCCGGTATGAACGTACCTGTGAAGTACGAGTGGTGAAGTACGAGTGGCGCGACGAACGATCCACACTCGGTGTGCGCATTCGAGCGCTTGCTCCGGTCGTACGCTTCGCCGGTTTCGGCGGGAGCATCGTAATGCGTTCGCCGCGTCATACCTACGTTATTGCAGACCTGTGTTGCTACCGGCAGGATCCGTCGTGATGGGGCACGTGCCCCTGGTTCCTGCCCGACTCTTTTGATGGCGGGTTCGAATCCGCTCTTCCCCGGCGTTTTCAGACACGCGCCGATCACTGTGCGTCGTCGCTCCGGCCCCCGTGCCGACACTGGCGGGTGCCCTGCTTGCATCCCTTATGCGGCTGAACAGCGATTCATTCGCTGCGCGACGCACATCGTTTTGCCCAAACAATTCTCCGAATCGAATGACGACCCGCGAAAAGCTCGACGCTCTCTCCGACAACATGTGGTGGAGCTGGAGTCCGAATGCCCGGACGCTATTCGAGCAGCTCAACCCGCTGATTTACGCGCAGACGGACAACAACCCCAAGGCGGCGCTCGCCGCGGCGGATGAAGAGGTCCTGTCGAACGCAGACTTCCAGTCGGATGTCGACGCCGTGTACGACGAGTTTCAGGCGTACATGGACCAGGAGCCGCACTTCGATGATGCCCCGCGCACGGCCTACTTCTGCATGGAGTACGGTCTGCACGAAAGCATGCAGCTCTACTCCGGTGGACTCGGCGTCCTGGCCGGTGATCATGCCAAGGCCGCGTCGGATCTCGGCCTTCCTTTCACCGCCGTCGGCATGTTTCTCCGGGAAGGCTACTTCCACCAGTCGTTCGATGCGGACGGGTGGCAGCAGGCGTCCTACAAGCCGCTAAACCCCGACCACCATCCGGTGGCCCCGGTCAACGATGAAAACGGCGACCGCATCATTATCGATGTCCACGCCGGAGAGCATCCCATTCATGTCCGGGCCTGGAAGGTTAACCTCGGACGCACGGATCTGTATCTCCTGGACACGGACTTCGACGCCAACCCGACGGAGCTCCGCAAGCTGACGCGGCGTCTGTACCAGGGCGGCAACCAGCAGCGGATCCGCCAGGAAGTTGTCCTCGGCATCGCAGGATTGCGTCTCTTGCGTCGCCTCGGCATCGAGTCGGACGTTTACCACGCCAACGAAGGCCACTGCGCCTTCCTCATGCTCGAGCTTCTGCGCGAGCGCCTGGAGCAGGGCGAACTCCGCACAGACGCCGAGCAGTGGGTCCGCGACCACTGCGTCTTCACCACGCACACGCCGGTCCCGGCCGGGCACGACCGCTTTAGCCCGGACCTCTTTGCGAAGGAGATGGACACCTTCCGGAAGTCGCTCGACCTGTCCGTGGACGAGCTGATGAAGTACGGCCGTGTGCACCCGGGCGACCACTCGGAGCCGTTTACGATGACAGTCCTCGGTCTCCGGCTTGCCCGTGCCTCCAACGGCGTCTCGAAGCTCAACGGCCACGTCGCCCGCCAGCAGTGGGAGGGCATGTACCCGCATCGCGAACTGGACGAGGTGCCGATCGGCTCTATCACGAACGGTGTGCACCTGCCGACGTGGACGTGCCAGCCGGCCCGCGATTTCCTCGCCGAACAGTTCGGTGACGACTGGCTCCGCACCCGTCACCAGGAAGAGGTGTGGCAGGTTCTGGCCGACCTTGACGATGAGGTGCTGTGGCAGTACCGCACGATGCTCCGGACGCGCCTCCACGACTTCATCGACACGAAAGTGCGCACGCAGAGCCTTCCGATGACGCCGGACCTCGATCCGGATGCGTTGACGATCGGCTTCGCACGCCGCTTTGCTACGTACAAGCGCGCGCCGCTCATCTTCAGTGACCTGGAGCGTGCCCGCGCCATCTTCTCGGACGCCGACCGGCCGGTCCACCTGATCTACGCGGGCAAGGCCCACCCGGCGGACGACGGCGGCAAGCGGTTCATCCAGCGCATCTTCGAGATCAGCCAGCAGGAAGGCTTCGAAGGCAACGTCATCTTCCTCGAGAACTACGACATGGAGATCGGACGGATGCTGGTGTCCGGGTGCGACGTGTGGCTGAACAACCCGCGGCGCCCACTCGAAGCGTCCGGCACATCCGGCCAGAAGATCGCGGCCCACGGCGGCCTCAACTTGTCGGTCCTCGACGGCTGGTGGCCGGAAGGCTTTGACGGCGACACGGGCAAGGGCAAGAACGGCTGGGCCATCGGCCCGCAGCCCTCGGGCGACTACGGCACGGAAGACCCGGCCGTACAGGACCGGGAGGACGCAGCCTCGCTCTACAAGCAGCTCGAAAACAGCGTCATCCCCACGTTCTACGACCGCGACGCGAATGGCGTCCCGACCGAGTGGGTGAACATGATGCGGGAAGGCATGACCGGCCTCCCCGGACCCTTCTCCGCCAAGCGCATGGTCATCGACTACGTCAAACGGATGTACATCCCGGAACCGGTTGAGGGATAGTCCCGCCGACGTTCTAAAAAAACGCCGCCTTCTCCTTTTGGGAGAGGCGGCGTTTTTTATTCCTGGTCGCTGTGCGCTTATCCCCGAATACTGAATCCAAGTGACCGTGTCCGAATGCCAGGACTCGGATGCTGGGGATGTTTGGTCGACCAGGACGTAAAAAGACACCGATGTGAACATTCGCTGCCCGCTCCGACGGACTGTCCCCGGGCGAAGGAGGCATAGCCCGACATTCAAGTTCGGATTGGGTATCCCCATCAATCGACTGGGGCTGTCGTATAGAATCTCAGTTCCACGGTCGGGTCAGAGCGGTTCAGACCGTAGAGGCAGCAGAGGATCTTCCGTTGAGCAAACAGTGGTTCACTCAACCCATCCTCGCCTTCATTCGGCTCGACTAAACCCTGTCTTCCCCCTCTACGCACGATGAGGTCACAGCACCACTTCGATGGACCGCAAACGGACACTCTCATACACAGAAGGCTCCGGCACCGGGGCGTACTGTACAGGCCAAAGCAGCAGCTTTTGCCCCTACCATTTCCGCTTCGCACGGACGATCATTCTGTATCCCTTGTTGGGTTGCCCGTTCGACGGCCTCTGCTCTTGAGAACTGTTTCGATCAGATACCGATGTCTGTTCCCACCCGACCTCGCCAACTGATTTTCCACGATCAGTGCCCCTTCACCCTACGCCCGGCCTTACGGAAACTAAATCTCGACTGGATGGAAGCGTACTTCCATGTCGAAGAAAGGGATCAACCCATCCAGGACGATCCAGAAAAGCATGTACTACAGCAGGAAGGAGCTCTCTTGGTTCTGGTGGCCGACCCGGACCCGTCCGTCGACGATCCCCGGACCGCGGTGGATCAGACCGCTCTCCTTCAACCAACGGACGTTCTGGCAACCTGTGCCCTGATTCCATATCAGCAAACGTCTGTCAAACTGGCCAAGATGACAGTCGCTCCAACAGCGCGCGGTCGAGGACTGGGTCGCCGCCTTCTACGTGCTGCGCCGCGAGGCCGGAGCCATGGGATACCAGCGTCTTGTGCTCAGGACAAGCCGCCGCCTGTCGGCAGCCGTTACTCTCTACCGATCGGAGGGGTTCAAGGAAGGCGATCTCGATCTAACGGATGACCATGACCAAGGAAATCTCGCTATGGGTTGCGACCTGGAGATGAGCCGCAACCTACAGTAATCTTGAATCAGAATGATTCGTTGGGGGCGCTGTGCCTTCAACGGTTGGACCCATCCGGTCGAAACGCGGCGAAGAAAGACAGCAATGAACGTTTGGTCGTCTCTCCCCCTTCGCAGCAGACGCCCACGTGAGACCGTGCCCCCGACATTGTCATTCTGATTTGGTATAAGGATGCATGATCACAGACTGTCAGTTGATTCCCGCCGCATCATGGTAGAAGCTCTCTGGAATAGGTATCACGACGAAGTCTATCGCTACATCCAAAGTAGACTGGATGATCGAGAACGGGCCCGCGATCTCACGCAGGACGTTTTCGAAACCATTGTTGCCAATCAAGACCAGTTCGATGAGATCACAAGCTTCGATCAGTGGATATACCGCATCGCAAAGAATCAGTTGATTGATCATACTCGAAAAAAACGGGATGTCCGGTTAGAACAACAGGATCTTGTCCCTGCGCCATCTGATTCAGATAAGGTCGCATCGCTGGTAGAAAGCATCTCTACATGCCTTAAAAGCATTCTTGAGGACTATACCCCGGAGCACTCCGAGCTCTTCTTAACGGTATTTCGAGGGCAGATGACGCAGAAAGACGCAGCTCGCAAGCTCGGTATCCCATACAGCACACTGAAGTCTCGCGTCCAAAAGGCCCGCCGGATCGTCTCCGAACGGTTCGTTGAGGAATGCTGCACCCTTGTCCGCAATCGCGAAGGGCACGTGATTAACTGTGATCCTGTGACTCCGTCCCCCAGCCATTGCGATGCACCCGATCGATAATTATGCAGGCGCTGACTGTTCGTACTGTTGATGTATGACGGCCAGGCCCGACATGG
This sequence comes from Longibacter sp., assembly GCF_051155795.1. Taxonomy (NCBI): domain Bacteria; kingdom Pseudomonadati; phylum Rhodothermota; class Rhodothermia; order Rhodothermales; family Salisaetaceae; genus Longibacter; species Longibacter sp. The sequence continues at coordinate 11,994 of NZ_DAXETW010000155.1, read as the reverse complement.
ACAACAGAAAAACGGCGAGGATTGCCCAGATCACCGCATCGGGGTCCTTCCATGATGTCCACAGAACCGTTAGCCCAACGGGCAGAACAGCCTGCGCAATTTTTGCTGTCATGGCGAGCCATCCGTTCGTACGGGCGTAGACGCTCGCCCCCATGTGCTCTGCGACGGCGGTGCCGCGGACAATGGTCATGGTCCCTTTCGCCGCTCCGTACAGACCAGCAAACAGCAGAAGCCAGGTCGGCGTTGGTGGCAGCGAAATGAGGACGGCAACGGCAAGCAAGGTCGTTACCAGAATCATGGTTCCTACACTGGATGTCCGCAGCGTGCCGGCTCGACCGAGCAGGAGGGCTCGTCCGGCCACCTGCATGGGACCGATCGTCGCCACGCACAGCAGAATGGTCGCCATGGGCACGCCTCGCGCGCTGAGTAGGGGAATAAGGAGAAACGTGAGTGCGGTCGAGGCCGCCTGAAACAGTGTAAACCAAAGCGCGAGTCCGACGAAAACAGATGGTTTGAACGCAGGCTCCCTGAATAGCCCCATATCGAACAGCTTCGTCGGGGCGGGTGCCTCTTGTGAGTCGGTTCCTGTCGCCGATGAATGGGCAGAGCGGGAGGGCAGTCCTAGGACATGAAGCGGAGCACAGACGAAGAGATTGGCTCCAGCCAGAGCGAAAATGGCACCGTGCCATCCCCACCCGTCGATGACCCACTGAATCGGCGGAAGAAAAAATGTGCTCGCGAAGCCGCCAACAAGGGTGAGCGCGGTAATCGCAGCCTGGTAATGGTCACGGGCAGTGCGGACGAGTACGGCGAAGGCGGGTTCGTACAGCACCATGCTCATCGAAGCCCCAACCATGGCCCAGGCACTCCAGAAAACCCAGGGAGTCGACGGCCACAGTGCCCAGACGAACAGTCCAACACCGCCCAGGACGGAACCACCCGTCATGACCGGGCGGCTTCCGTACTGAGTCAACAGATATCCTACGACGGGCGATAGCGCCCCCCAGGTGAGAAGCGCTACGGTTGCAGCACTCTGGATCTGGGATCGCGACCACCCTAAATCCTGCTGCATCGGTTCGATAAAGAGGGAAAACCCATAGTAGAGGGTTCCCCACCCTGTGAGTTGAGTCACAGAGAGGATCGTTAAGAGCACGCGAAGGTCCGGCTGCCACAGTGCACGCAGCGAGGCCCAGCGGCCGGGACTTGTTCTGGGGCAACCCATGCCTAGGCACAGCAGCTGGACGAAGACACCGTGGCGGACTCTGCGGCACGCCGGACACGGGGGACCGGTGCACAGCAGGATCCCGCCCTGTTCTCATCGGCTTCGTTCACAGGTGCCGGGGCGCTGCACACCCCTGTCTCGGGCAGGGTAAGCTCAATACGTGTCGCCGCTTCATCATCCCCGGTCAGATGAGCCGCTATCGACCGCACTTGTTCGTAGCCAGTCGCCATGAGGAATGTCGGCGCTCGACCATAACTCTTCATGCCGACGATGAACACGTCTTTCTCTGGGTGCGTGAGTTCGTCGACGCCATGCGGCGGGACGGTTCCGCAACTATGGAGATTCGGATCGATGAGCGGCGCAAGATCGGCCACGGATTCCGTCACGGGATCGATGTCAATGCGCACCTCTCGAAGGATGTCCAGGTCCGGGCGAAACCCCGTGGCCACAACAAGCTGATCCGCATGAAGAACGGAGGTCGACCCGTCCTGCTCTCCAAGGATGCGCAGCTTCGGGGCGGCTTCGTGGTTGGATTTGATCGCGTGTGTTAAAAACGGGGAGACCAGATCGACGCGTCCGTCCTGGATGGCAGCATAGGCTTGTTGGCCCAGCGCACCACGAGCGGCCAGCGCATCGTTTCTGCCTCCCCCAAAGTCGTCTGGTTCGGTCGGCGTCGACCGTCTCGCCCATATCACGCGCGTATCCGGTGCCACTTCCTGGAGCGTCACCAGGTCCAACACGACGTTCATGGCCGAGTGACCACCACCCAGCACAAGGATATCCTGTCCTGCGTAGTCGTCGCGGTTCGCTCTCAGCACATCAGGAATGCCATACGTGATGTGGGCGCTGTGTGCCTCTTCGCCGGGTACGGCCACCCCACTTGCACCGGCCGGGTTGGGAGTAAACCACGTGCCGGAGGCATCAATCACCGCGCGTGCTTTCTTCCAGACCGTGCCTCCATCTGACTCGATTTTGAGCGTGAACGGTCGAGACCCGCGGTCAGCGGTTTTCATCTTGTCTCGACCGTCTCGCGTAATGGCCACCACACGTGACTTGTACTGGATGTGGCGGGCCAGCCGCGTGCGCGTCGCAAGCGGACGAAGATACTGCTCGCGAAGGTCACGTCCGGTGGGCAGCACATTCGGGTCGGGCTCGACCCACCCTGCTTCGCGGAGAAGCCGTCGCGAGGCATCGTCGATGTTGTACTTCCACGGCGAGAAGAGACGCACGTGCTGCCACTCGCGGACGGCTGTAGCGGCGTCTGGACCCGCCTCGAACACGAGGGGCGTTTCTCCGCGTTCTAGCAGGTGGCTTGCAGCTGCCAGGCCGACGGGCCCTGCGCCAATGATTGCTATCGGTAGACGATTCGTCATGAGTACACTTTTTCGTTTATAGGTTGCGCGTGCACTCATACAGACGAATGAGCAATCGAAAAAGACGACGCTCTCGTGCGAGACCTATTCGCTCCCTTGCCTATCCCCTTGCCTGGCAAGACGGCGGAAGGCTTCGTCAATCATCTGCATCCGCTGACGCACTTTCTCCGCGGCCGCATCCAGCGTATACCCTTCGTCAATCAGCTCTTTGATGAGAAGGACTTTTTTTATGTTGACATAGTCGAAGCGCCTGGTGCTTCCCGATTCGTCTCGGACCGAATCAATCAACCCTTTCTTCTGCCAGTACCGCAACTTCCGCTTCGGTACGTCCGTGATTTTGGCAACCTCCCCGATGCCAACGACGAGGCGGGACAAAAACTCAAAGTCCATAAGGACATCTTCGGGAGATTCACTCGCTGGCAGCAAGGACGCGTCGTCCGTGGAGTCGCCATCTGAAGGATCCGCCATGTTCGTCATTGGTCGGTTATCAAATATGTGACTGCTGGCGCATATGAACGGCTGGAACAGGCCATTGCTCCGTTTGTAGATTATCTACATCAATTGTAGATTAGGGTCAAACGAAACAGCAGCGCCATGATAACAGATGCGACTTCAGCCCTTCTCCTCATCGAGTTTCAGCGCGAATGGCTTGACCCTGAAGAGGGAAAGCTCAACGTCTTGATGAGGGACGAGCAGCAGTTTACTACGTCGGTGAATGGTGCTCGACGTGCGCTCCGTGCTGCACGAGCATCCGCTATGCATGTTATCCACGTTCCGTGTCTATTTGAGCCCGGCTACCCGATAATCGGAGGACAGGGTACAGCCGGACTATTCAAGGCCATCCCTGATGCTGGCACATGGATAGGCCCGGGACGCCCCTTCGCTGCCGGCTTCCAACCACGCGGTGGCGAATTTGTCGTATCAGGCCGAACCGGAGCCAGCGCATTCTCGCATTCTAACCTCGACGCCTATCTACGGAACAACGATGTGACGACTCTTTGCCTTGCTGGTTATGCGCTACACGTATGTGTCGAAAGTACCTTGCGGGACGGTCATGATCTCGGATATTCCATGCATGTGATCGAGGATGCCACAAGTGCCTTTACGACCGATCAACGCCGGCATGTGCTCGATAACGTTGTGCCCCACTTCGGCCATCGAATTCGGTCAGAGCAGCTTCTTGGCGGCCGAACTGCTTCCCCTACCGCGTAGGTCAGCGTTGCCTGCCTTTCTCCTGCAATGCAATCGCGGAGCGTCGTCTCTTTACACTGTCGCGACTTCATGCCCCAACCATAGGGGGGGGCACGAATGGGGCTTCACGGTCGGCCTCCCCTCAGATCAGGGTGAAGAGATGTCCTTCCTGCTGGGGGAAAATGCATGCAGACCGGCATGCTCAGCAGATCGAAGCCAACTGTACTGGTTTTATCAGCGAGAATTGCATCTGTATGGGGTGGCTCTTGCCTGCTATCTAGTAACCGTGTCATCAACCGATTGACAGGAGGTACCGACATGGACCCGTTTATTCGCCGCGAAGACGGCTTTCTGTACGAGCAGATTGCCTCGACTGTCTCATCCATGATCGAAACCGGCACCCTTCAACCCGGTGACCAGGTTCCGTCGGTACGACAGCTGAGCGCAACGCAGGGCGTGAGCATCTCGACGGTGACGCACGCGTACCGAATTCTTGAAGATCGCGGCCTCATCGAAGCGCAGCCTCAATCGGGATTTTACGTCCGTGCGATCGACCGCATCCCGGTCACGGAGCCGACCATCACCATTCCGCCGAAGTACTGCTGTCGCGTTGACACAGCGGATCTCGTGATGCGGCTCATCGCATCCTTGTCCGACCCAGAGGTCGTGCCACTGGGGGCTGCCCTCCCTGCTCCCGAACTGCTCCCTACCGAGCGACTGGGCAGTCACCTCGCCCGCGTGGCGCGAGACACGGTTCACCAAACGCCCACCTACGACCCGCTCGGCTATTCTCCTTTGCGCAGGCTCTTTGCACAGCGGGGTCTGCTGAGTGGGTGCGCCTTCGACGACGCCGATGTTGTCATCACGAATGGGTGCATGGAGGCTCTTTCGCTTAGCCTACAAGCCGTTACGGAACCGGGAGATACAGTCGCCATCGAGTCACCAACCTATTTCGGCGTCCTCCTCCTTCTCGAAAAACTCGGACTGCAGGCCCTGGAACTTCCTACATCACCGCAGACAGGCGTGTGCGTCGAAGGCGTTCGCGAGGCCATTGAGCGGGAGGATATTGCAGCGCTCCTCCTGATCCCCAATTACAGCAACCCGACCGGGAGCCTGATGCCGGAATCCAGTAAGCGGGCGCTGTACGACCTACTCGTGGAGCACGACCTTCCTCTGATCGAGGACGATATCTATGGAGACTTGTACTTCGGCGATGCGCGTCCAAAGCCTGTCAAAGCCTTTGATACCGACGAGCGGGTTCTGTATTGCTCATCTTTCTCAAAAACGATTGCTCCAGGATACCGGATCGGGTTTGTAACAGCGGGTCGCTATGGTCGTGACGTGGCTGCGTTGAAGACAGCACATACCGCATCTACGGCGTCTCCGATGCAGCGTGCGGTGGCGGACTTCATCAACCAGGGCGGCTATGAGAAGCACCTGCGGTCGCTCCGCCGGCACTACCGCGACAACCTTACGCGCATGCGCCAGGCCGTGGCCGATGCCTTTCCGCACGGCACGCGCGTCACTAACCCCAAGGGCGGCTTTCTGCTCTGGGTGGAGATGCCTCGCAAGATCAACGCTACGTGTCTGAGCGACGAGGCCTACGACCGCGGCATCAGCATCGCGCCGGGCACGCTCTTCGCGCCGAGCGCGACGTACGACCACTGCATCCGGCTCAATGGTGCTCAAATATGGTCTGATCGCCTCGAAGAGGCCATCGAAACGATCGGCGCTCTCGCGCACGAGTTGCAGAGCGACCTGCAGCCGGCGTAGCCCGCCGTACCAGTGTCCTCCATGTCGCGGGATGCATCCGATGATACACCTCAAGCCCCTCACGCAACGGTTCATCGCAATCAGCATGTCGATTATGACCACTCACATGGCGACGGCTCAGATTCCGGCGGGAAGCAATAAGTCGGGGAATGGCGCTCCATCCGAGGGCACTCCATCGGCCACGGTGCATATCATCCACGGCTACAGCGCCTCGCCGTCCGATCACTGGTTTCCGTGGCTGAAGCGCGAGCTAGAAGCCGACGGACACGCCGTCACGATCCATCCCATGCCGGACTCCGACGCCCCCGACGCAGACGCCTGGAAACGCACGCTGGAGCGACGCATCCCGGCAACGGGCCCAGGCACCTTCTTCGTCGCGCACAGCCTCGGCTGCATCAGCCTGCTCCACTACCTGAACGCATTGCCCGAAGGCACAACGATCGGCGGGATTGTGCTGGTCTCGGGGTTCTCACAGCCGATCGCATCGCTCCCCGAACTCGATGCCTTCACGGCGCCCAGTGTCTCCTTTCCTGCGATCCAGGCGCTCACGCCCCGCCGCGTCGTCATCGCCTCCGCGAACGACCCCATCGTCCCGTTCGCGCATACCGTGCATCTGCAGACGATGCTTGATGCAGGGCTCATCACCGTGGAGCGCGGCGGGCACTTCCTGGCGAGCGATGGATTCACAGAACATCCGGCTGTGCTTCGAGCGCTGGCGCGGATGCTTTCGGGCTCTGCCGAGGACACGGACCCGCAGACCACGACCCACTAGTTTAGATGGCATCGGAGTCAAAACGAGGTCGACGCCGTCGATTTGGCTAACACGCAGGACCGCGCGGGCTGTCCGGCGCGCCATGGTGCTCCACGCCTCGATCACGTCAGCCGGCGGTCGTGAACAACATGGATCGTGAGGCCCGACTTGAGCGCTGATGCCAACGGCCCGTGCAGGGGCGCAGAGGTCGGCGTAAGCGTGTGCTCGGCCCCTACGGCGACTCCGCAAGAAACGCTTGAAACCGAGACAGGATGTAAGGCCACCCCTCTGCACCAGCCAGGGCTTCGCGATATGCTTCTCCGCCGTCACCGTGCCGCTCGAAGGCGCGGTGCGTCAACTGCACCTGCGTCGCGTCCTCGACGGCGGCGAAGCGGACGACGACCAGGCTCGCCTGCTCGGGATTCGGCACGGGTTGGCGATCCATGCTGATCTGCCACGTGAAGGCAAGGCGCTCCGGTTCGTCCCACTCGGTCACCCGTCCCCAGCAGATGACAAACCGGTTCGGCCCGATCTCCAGGCAGCGCCCGCCGACGAACGGCTCGACCGTAATGTGCCGTATCGTATCACCGGCCCACGTATAGGCCGGCGGCCACCAGCGGTCTAGCTCGCGGGCGAACGCGTGGAAGGCCCGCTCCCGCAGGGCGGGGACGCGCACGGTTTCCTCGATGGCGACAGTCTCGTCGATGTCCTTAAGATCCATGGTGCGTTCAGTCAGTGTGGGTGGCGAAGGCTTTGAAAAAGGTGTAGCAGAAGACCCCGTCGGCGTCGAGCCCGGCCTCCTGCAGAAGCGGATAGATGCGCCGCCTCGCTCTCGGGGTAGAACGACGTCGACCCGTGATCGCCTTCGATGACGGTCATCGTGCTGCCGGGGAGGAGCTGTTGTTTCAGCACGGTGAGCGCCCGCTTCGGCGCGGCCAGATGCTCCATCACGAAGCACACGAAGACGTGGTCAAACGACGCCGACGGGAACGGCAGGTCGAAGAGGTCGGCCTGCTGGAGCGCCACGTTCGTCAGGCCCGCCGCCTCCACGCGTTCGTGGGCGCGGCGCAGCGAGCGTTCGGAGATGTCAATGGCCGTGATGCGCGCCTCCGGGCTCTGCCGCGCGAGCGTCACCGTCTGCGCCCCGACGCCGCAGCCCGCCTCCAGCACGCGGCTGCCGGCGGGATAGGCGGTGTCGGTGTGCAGCAGTTCGCCAAGCGTGGAGGCCTGATCCTAAAGCCGCAGGCTCTCCGCCGATCCATAGCCGTGGACGTACGCGTTGTGCATGGGGGTGTGAGCACGTGATGGGAGTTGACTTTCGTTACGCTGTCTTTCGCCAAACGGGCTTTCGTCACGCCGTCGCGCTCCACGCCGGCTTGCCGCCCTCCGGGGTGGAGGTGATGCTGCGACCCAGCACGAGGAGTTCGACGTCACCCGCGGCGCGGGGTCGGTGCTCCACGCCGCGCGGGACGACCAGCAGCTCGCCGGCCTCCAGCGTGACCGTCTGATCCCGCAGTTCCACGAGAAGCGTGCCGCGGTGGACGAGAAAAACCTCGTCCTGATCGTCGTGCGCGTGCCAGGTGGTCGACCCGGTCCCCTTCGCGAGTTTGATGAGCGTGCCGTTGGCTTCGCCGACAATATGCTGCGACCAATACTCGTCGATGGACGCGAATTCGTCACGTATGTTCACTTTTTGCATAATCAGTGGGCTTCTGCATCGTGAGCGGGATGGCGCGGCTCCACGGCGATGGTCGTCCGTACTGAGTGAGCCAGAAAGCAGCGTGCGTGGGCGGCGTCGTGGAGCTGCCGGAGCGTTGCTGCATCGGGACTGTCGCTGGCGAACGCAACGTGCGGGCGCAGCGTGACCCGCCGCATCCACATCGGCTCGTCCTCCGGATCCATCGCGCCCACGGGCGTATCGTCGTAGCGGTCGACCACGAGCCCGCGGTCGGCCGCGAGGTGAAGAAACCACAGCATGTGGCAGCTGCTGAGGGCGGCGACGAACGCTTCTTCCGGATCGACGCAGGCGGCGTCGGAGAGCGGCTCGGGTACCACCTGCGGCGAGGCCGATGTCGGCACGGTGACGCCCCCGTCGAACACCCACTCGTGTCGCCGCGCGTAACGGCCGTCGGTGAAGGGCTGATCCCCGCGCTCCCAGCGTATGCCTGCGGTGTATGCGTGCATAGGACTTGTATGTGGAGATTACAACGGCTATCCGCACGTATCCTACTGCCCGTTCGCCGGAAAGTACAGACACAGTTCGGCCGAACCGGCTGGGCACAGATTACCCACAGTTTGCTACTCAACTGATCGACTGAGCGAGTGGCGACTACAGAGCCACTGCTTTAGGCGGTGTCGAGGCGTTCCCATCCGGATTGCAGTGCGTCGCGGACCAAAGGCCGGCTGCTCATCTCATCGAACGCGACGATCTCACCGGGTGCCTGGACATCTTGAAGAGCACGTTGCCACCACCCCACGTCGTGCCACGCGCCCTGCTTGTAGCCGACCCGCCGGTAGACGCCAACGGGCTGAAAGCCCATCGACTCATGCAAGGCTACGCTGGCCGGGTTCGGCAGCGTCACGCCTGCAAACACGTTCACGTATCCCTGCGCTCGAAGCACACCGAACAGGGCTGTGTATAGCGCCCGGGCCACGCCCCGTCGCCTGAACGCCTTACCTACGTAGATCGAAGAATCGACCGACCACCGGTAGGCGCCTCGGGATCGATGGGGCGTGGCGTAGGCATAGCCCGCGATCTGGTCACCGAGGTCACACACGAGCCAGGGCCGATCCTTAGCCGTATCCAACATGCGGCTACGCATCGCGTCAGGGGATGGGGCCTCCGCCTCGAACGAAATCGGTGTCTCTTCAACGATCGGCCGGTAGATAGCGGCCACATCACCTGCGTCTTCCTGCTCTACTGGGCGGATCATGGACTCATGAATCTGATCTAGGGCCAATCTGAAACAGGTATCTTGCGTCCAGACGGTGAAGAAGCAAGATACAGTATGGCAGTATATGACCGGTACAGCCCGGGCGCATGCCACTCCGAGCGTGACGGGTACCCTTCAGCGAAACCGAGTAGACCAACTGTACCGACTCGATAGGCGGCGTCTGTCTCTTATATCGTAGCGCAGAGCTATGTATGTAGTGGTATAGTTTGTCTCAAAACGATCAATCTCAGCATACGACCTGTCCAGTGACAACCGACTCGACTCCAAACCGGTCTGCTTCAGCCTCCTCGACCTCGAAGCACGGATCGTCGCTCTCCGATGCGTTCATTGCCCTCCTCCAGTCGAACACGCCGGAGGATACTACGCTCGCAATTCCCCCGCCGTGCTTTGTCGACATGCGCGGCGAGATTCTGGACGTGGACCCCGAAGAGGGCCGGCTTACGGTTCGCTTTCCCAATCAGGCGCGCTTCCGCAATCCAGTGGGCTTCATGCAGGGCGGCATGATCGCGTCCGCGCTCGACAACGTCTTCGGACCTCTCACCTACCTCATGGGCTGGACGGCTCTCACAACCCAGTTGGAGGTCCGCTTTCTCGAGCCGGTGACTCCTGACATCGAGGCCGTTACGGTACGTGCGCGCATCGACCGAAGCCACGGCCCACACCTCTTCTTGAGTGGGGAGGTAACCGGCGGTGACGATCAGGTCTTCGCTGTGGGGCATGCACAGTTCCGCTCGACCCCGAAAGCACGCTCATCGTCCGCACCAAACACCCCATAAGGGGTTGGATGCATCTCGACGTATAGGCATCACTGATCGCTTGACCGCATCGATCTAACTGTCTACACCCATGCCGCAATCCATTCAGATCACGACCTACGGTCCGCCGTCGGTCCTCACCGTGCGCGACATCACCCTCCCCCCGGTCGACCCCACGTCTGTACGATTTCGCGTCGACGCCGCGCCGGTGAATCGGGCAGACCTCGAAATCCGCGCCGGCAACTGGCCCGTGCACACGGACGACCCCTTCCCCTACACGCCGGGCCTCGAAGCGGTTGGCGTAGTAACCGATGTCGGATCCGACGTAACCGACGTTGCGGTCGGTCAACGCGTGATCACGATGATGCAGGGGCTCGGGGGCGTCCACGCAACCTACCCCGGTGGGTATCAATCACACGTAACGGTCCCAGCGGATCACATCGCAATCGTGCCGGACGGAATCGATTCACATGACATCGCGGCGCTGGGCTTGGCTGCTGTCACAGCGCACCAAGCGATGGAGCGGCTTGGGCTCACGCCGGGCCAGCGTCTTCTCATACACGGCGCGTCAGGCGGAGTTGGGAGCGCCGCCGTGCGGCTCGCGCGGGCGCAGGACCTGCAGGTAGTCGCCGGAACGACGCGCCCGGAGAACGAGACGGCGCTTCGCGACCTCGGCGCTGACGAAGTCGCCGTTGTGAACGACCGCGCCGACCTGGCGGTCTCGCCCGTGGATGGCGTCCTCGACCCGGTCGGCCAGGCTACGTTCTCGCCGAGTGTGAACGCGCTCCGTGACGGCGGCCGGTATGTGCTGGTGGGCGCCGCCTCAGGCACCGACCTGAGCCTCTCGGCATGGGACCTTATGCGCGGCGTCGTGCTCACGGGGTACTCCACAGAGTCGCTGGACGGCAAGGCGCTCCGCCAGAGCATCGCGGTGCTTGCGGACCACGTGGAAGCGGGTCGTCTCCCCCCTCCTCCGTACCGTACGCTCCCGCTCGACGAGGCGCCTGAAGCCCACCGCATGATGGAAGCGCGCCGCCACCATGGGCGACTCCTGTTGGTACCCGCCGGATGATCTCCAGTCTGTGCCAAACCCCTTCGCGTCTACACGTGCCGCGGCTCTTCCTACCGAACCACCGGATGGTTGAGCTTGGAAAGGGAATCGTCAATCCAGTGGCGCGCGTACGGGGGCATGACATCGGGCAACCCGTCCGGGGCGAACCACCTCCACTCGAACCCTTCCTCTGCCCCTTGTAAGTCCCCGCCCGCCTTCCGACAGGCAAAGACGCTGGTTACGAAATGCACCGTCTTGCCCGAAGGGTACCGCACGATCTGAAAGGACGGGTCGGAGTAGAGTCCCACGAACCGCGCAACGTCGACCCGCAGGCGCGTCTCTTCGTGCAGCTCGCGGCGGAACGCCGATTTCACGTCTTCGCCGGGCTCCATCGACCCACTGGGCGGCGCCCAGCCGTCACCGGCGCGGCGCCGGTGAAGCAGTAGCTCATCATCCGAATTAAAAACGATACCGGCCACGCCAGGCCGAATGGTGAGCGCATCGGTAGACATTGTGATGTTCGGTTGATTTCGAGCCGTTTTGGCGAACGAATAGAGCAGCCATCGGGCTGCGTTCAACGCCCCGCCGACTGCACCAATGCCCCGACCCAGTAATGTCAAACGCCATGGAACTCGATCACGTGTTTATCTGCACGGCGGCTGACGCCCCCACGGCCGACGCCCTTATCCGATTGAGATTCGTCGAAGGACCGCCCAATCAACATCCCGGGCAAGAAACGGCCAACCGGCGCTTTTTCTTCCGGCATGCGCTCATCGAGCTGCTCTACCCAACGAACGAGGCGGAGCTTCTCCGCGCCACCACGCGCCGAACCCGGCTCCACGAGCGGCTCCTCGGCTCTGGTAGAGGCGCGTCCCCTTTCGGCCTGGGCCTGCGGCCAAGCCCCGGAGACGACGGCGCCGTCCC
>NZ_DAXETW010000154.1:0-40250 GCF_051155795.1 Longibacter sp. | reverse complement strand
CAGGGAGCCTACACGCTCGATGCAACGCGGAGCGCCGTGCACGTGCCGGCAACGAAGGCGTTTCCCGAAAACACGGAGCTGGAGGCCCGCTTGACGTTCGCGACGGATGAGGAGCCGGGGATCTATGTTCGAGAGACGGCCGCAAACCCTTTCGCCCTCACGTTTCGGGTTCGCCACTCCTTCGTTTCGCTTCCGGAGATGGGCACGTATAGACCGCGCCGATTCGACTCGCGGGCCGGGTACTACGGGCCTACGTTTCGCGATTACGGCGTGCCGATCGGCGACGAGATCGCGCAGCGATACATCGCCCGGCATCGCCTCGAGTGTGCCGTTGAGCCGGATGCGAACGGCCTCTGCGATCCGGAAGAGCCGATCGTTTACTATCTGGACCGGGGCACCCCGGAACCGGTCCGCTCCGCTCTGCTGGATGGGGCGCGCTGGTGGGGGGAAGCATTCGAGGCCGCTGGGTTCCGGAATGCCTTTCGGGTGGAGATGCTTCCGGAGGGGGCGGATCCCATGGACGTTCGCTACAACGTGATCCAGTGGGTTCACCGCCGGACGCGCGGCTGGAGTTACGGGGCGTCGGTCTCGGATCCTCGAACGGGGGAGATCCTGAAGGGCCACGTAACCCTCGGGTCGCTCCGGGTCCGACAGGACTATCTTCTGGCGGAAGGCCTCCTCGCTCCGTACCGGGGCGTGGATGCAGCAGGCTTCGGTGAATCCGACCCGATGCTGGACATGGCCCTCGCCCGCATCCGGCAACTCTCGGCACACGAGATCGGACACACGATCGGGCTTCGGCACAACTTCGCGGCCTCCACGAACGACCGTGCGTCCGTGATGGATTATCCGGCCCCTCTGGGAGTGGTGGAGGGCGATTCGATCTCTCTGCGCGATGCCTACGATGTGGGCATCGGCGAATGGGACATCCACGCGGTGCGGTACGGGTACGGAAGGCCGGAGGAAGGACAGACCGAGGAGGCGTTTCTTGCGGCCGCGATTCAGGCGCGCCAGGACGCGGGTCTGCGGTACCTGACCGATGCGGATGCTCGCCCGGCCGGCGCTGCGCACCCGTACGCCAACCTCTGGGACAACGGCAGCGACATGGTCGCGTCCCTAAAGCGCGAAATGGCCGTCCGACGCGTGGCCATGGATCGGTTCGGACCGGCGGCGGTCCGGTCGGATCGGCCGATGGCTATGCTCGAGGAGGTGCTGGTCCCGCTCTACCTGAGGCACCGGTATCAGGTGGAAGCGACGACCAAGCTCGTCGGCGGCGTGACGTACACGTATGCGCTGCGCGGTGATGCCGATGCGAGGCTCCCCACTCCAGTCCCCGCCGACCGGCAACGAGATGCATTAGACGCACTCCTGGCGACACTCTCCCCGGAATCCCTCCGCCTCCCGGACGCCGCACTCGACATGCTGCCGCCCCGGCCGCCCGGGTACCCGTCGAATCGGGAGCTATTCCCGGGTCGCACCGGGCTCACGCTGGACGCGTATGCGCCGGCCGAGGTCGCGGCATCCATGGTGCTGGCGGGGCTTGTTCATCCGGAGCGAGCGCATCGGCTGATCCAGCAGACGAGCGAAGCGCCGGACATGCCCGGCTTCCGCGACGTGTTGCGTGCGGCGTCGGACGTCATCTGGGAGTCGGGGGACGGGGACGAGATGGATGCCGAACTCCGACGCGTCGTCCGCGACGTCTGGCTCGACGTGCTACTCGACGCTGCGACGATGGATGGCGCCAGTCCGGCGGTCACGGCCCGCATCGAAGAGCAGCTTCGACAGATGCGCCAACGTGCCCGAGCCCGCGGGAACGACCGGGACGCGGCACATCGCGCACGGATTCGAGCAGTGATCGATCGGTACCTGGACCGTTCGTACGCGGCCGGAGGGGGTGGCGGCTCGGACCTCGACACGCCGCCCGGCTCGCCCATCGGCACGACCCGGACGCCCGCCGCGCGCCAGAACGCACGGGAGCGCGCACTGGACGCTTGGGCCCGCCGCCCGGCTCTATGCCGACATCATGTTCACTGAGCGCTGGGCTCCCCGCGGGGTGACGGTTATGTCTCATCGCTCGACAGGTCCCGGATGACACCGAACAGCGTGTGCGCACGTTCGATGCTCTGCAGCCGCCGGGTGTTCTCAAACACCGCATACCCGCCGTATCCGATCCAGAAGAGGGAGAACACGAGCGTCGCGATGGTTTCCATGCCGCCGTTGACCAGGTCGAGGAAGACCACCACGTGCATGACGGCGGCCACCGGAAAGGCGATCACGCCCAGCCAAAGCATCAGCATTGCGCGCCGGCGCATGGACGCCAGGGCGTCCAGGACCGTGGGCCATTGCTCATCCCGAATCGCCTGGATGGTCTCGTGCGACAGCGTCGCGGTCCGCTGTCCCTCCGCGTCCCGGGCGTTCAACAAATCCATCGCCCGGTCGACGAGTCGCTGCCGAAATGCATCGGTCGGTCGATCGGCAGGCGGCGAAGACGGTGCAGCTTCCGGTTGAGGCATGAACGCTGGAGGCGGACAGGTGGCGAGAGGTCGTTCACCCGGCCTCAACGTGCGTCGGACCTCGCGGGTTGCTTTCAACCCATCGTCTGGAACGCATAAGACCGGAAGACGCGGGCGGCGGCAGCCGACGCGGCCCCCCAGGGCTCTACCTCTACGTCGATCGACGCCTCACCCGCGTTCTTCCGGATATGTCAGGCTGTATCGGGGTCCGCGGACGTCTGCGGTGCGCCGGCCCGATTCGAGGAGGCCTGCGACGGGGCGGGCCGGGCGCGACCCGCGAGCGGGAGAAGCATCGGGACGCGCTCGCGATAGCGTCGGTAGCGTTCGCCGAATCGTGCGAGGAGGTCGCGTTCCTCGAGCAGGGCGCCGATCAGGATGTATCCGCTTGCGCCGCCGGCGAACAGGAGGTGACCGACGGTCATGTGTGGCGTCGACCAGAAGGCAATCAGGAAGCCCAGGTACAGGGGATGGCGCACGTACTGATACAGGCTTCGTACCTGAAACCGGGGTTCCGCAAGCGGCTTATCCTTGTAATGGGCGTGGACCTGCTTGAGGCCGAACAGGTGCCAGTGACTGATGATAAATGTGGTGCCGAGAACGATCAGCCAGCCCAGTCCGAAGCTCGCCCAGAGCGCGTTCCGGGCCCACACCGCATCGACCTCCCAGATGGTCGCCGGCAACGGTCGCCACTGCCACATGACAACCGCGAGCACACCGGACGCGAACAGAACGTATGTGCTTCGCTCCATTGACTCGGGGACGATGCCCGTCCACCATTTTTTGAAACCGGTCCGCGCCATTCCACTGTGCTGGATGGCGAAAAGCCCCAGAAGCCCCGTGTTGATCAAAATGGCGGTCCAGAAGCCGGTCTCCGTACCGGAATCAATCGTTTTTGGAACGCCAAAGCCGCCGATAAACGCCACGGAGTAGGAAAAGACCACCAGAAAGACGAGATAGCAGATGATGCCGTACGTAAGGGTGAGTGCGCGTTTCATGGGATCGGTCCAGCCGTGAGTGATAGCGTCGAAGAGCGTGTCGGCAAGGTGGGCGGTGGAGCAGGACGTCGTCTCGAGATGGATGAATCCTGGGCTCCCGCCTCTGAAAGGCATTGAAGAATCGGGAGATGCCTCTTATCTTCATGGTTACTGTATGGTGCGGCGATGGACGTCGCCTGCACCCTTTTCCCGTCGGCAGGAGAGAAAAATGGGCTTCCCCCCGGCGCATAGCGAACGGTCTGTTCGCTGGTCTGATATGATCGGTATGACCGGATGAGGCCAGCACGCGGTATCTGCCCTCCACCCTGCACTCACCCATTACGTAAGGTTCGCCCGAACCACGACATGGGGCGAACGCTCGATACGCCCGGTCAATGTGCAGGCTGATATGTCTACATCGGAAACGCTTGACGTAGCGCTCGTGCAGCGCCTTCTGGAAGCTGCGCAGGAAGGGGACGAGGATGCCCTCGATCGCCTGATGCCCCTGATCTACGACGAGTTGCGGTCGCTGGCGCGCCATCTCCTACGACGGCGCCGCCGCGTCATGTCGACGACGGAACTCGTCCACGAAGCCTACCTGAAGCTGGACGGGCACATGGAGGTGGACTGGCACAGTCGCGCCCACTTCTTTGCGATCGCCAGCCGGGCCATGCGGCAGGTCCTGATCGATACGGTACGGAAGGAGACGGCGCAAAAACGAGGCGGCGACGCAAAGCCGGAGCCGCTGATGTCCCACCATCTGCGGACGGACGTGCCGGTGAACGATCTGATCGCGCTCGACGACGCCCTCGATCGTCTCGACGCCATCGATGAACGTCTTCGAAAGGTGGTCGAATGCCGTTTCTTCGGCGGCATGACGGAACCGGAAATCGCCGCGGCGCTCGATGTCTCGACACGCACGGTTCAGCGGGATTGGGTGAAGGCACGCGCCTGGCTCTACCGAGAGCTGTACGGCCCGAATGAGCGGTCTGACCCGGCCGCGTCGCAATCGTGATTTGCTTCGCGTGTCGCTCTCTCGTGAGGGAACCCTCCCGGCCCCGCACTCAAGACTGACCCACCCATGACGAATCAGTGGCAGCGAATTGCGGACCTGTTCGACGAAGCACTGGCACGGCCTGCCGCCGAACGACAGCAGTGGCTTGACCAGGCCTGCGGGGACGATACAACGCTCCAGCGCACCGTCGAGCAGCTCCTGCTCGCCCATGAGCGTACCGCCGGCATCCTCGACGAAGCGCCGCGTCAGTGGATGGACGAGGACCGGCCGATTGAGGCGGCAGAGGTGGGCGACCGCCTCGGTCCGTATCGTCTACTGCGTGAGATCGGTCGTGGCGGCATGGGGACCGTCTATCTGGCAGAGCGTGCCGACGATGCCTTCGATCACCGGGTCGCGATCAAGGTGCTCCGACACGTGGTCTCACGAGAGTCTACTCGCCGCTTTGAGTTCGAGCGGCAGATTCTCGCGACGCTGGACCACCCGAATATAGCGACCTTACATGGGGGCGGGAGGACGGATGACGGGCGTCCCTACCTCGTGATGGAATACGTCGACGGTGTCCCGCTGATTGAACACTGCGACCGGCAACAGCTTTCGATGAACGAGCGCGTCGAGCTCTTCATCACCGTAGCGGACGCGGTGCAGGCTGCCCACCGGGGGCTCGTGGTTCATCGGGACCTGAAGCCGTCGAATATCCTGGTGACCGGCGACGGTCGCGTCAAGCTGTTGGACTTCGGCATCGCCAAGTGGCTGGATCCCGGTGCGGGTGGCAGTCGCCTCCGACCTCCGGACACCCAGCCGGGACATCGCCCCATGACCCCGGCCTACGCCAGTCCGGAGCAAGTGCGAGGTCATTCCATCACGACCGCGTCGGACGTCTACCAGCTCGGTTTGATCCTGTACGAGCTTCTGGCCGGACGGCGTCCGTATGAGGTGCAAGGCCGGTCCCCTTCGGAGGTCGAACGGATCATCTGCGACGATACACCGCCCCGCCCCAGCGCATCCCTGTCGTGTCGGTCGAGCGAGGACGACGCCTCTGCGACGACCGTCAGCGCACCCCCCGCGTGGGACCGCATCGCGATGGACCGCCAAGCGTGGCCGTCGCGTCTCCGGCAACGCCTCGAGGGGGATCTCGACGCGATCATCATGACGGCCATTCGGAAGGAGCCCGACCGCCGATACGCCTCCGCCGCAGACCTGGCGGATGACCTGCGGCGATTCCGCGATGACCGGCCGGTCGACGCCCGGGGCGACTCCCGGATCTATCATGCGCGACGATTTCTCCAGCGCCACCGATGGGAGAGCGCCGCGGCCGTCGCGTTCCTGCTTCTGCTCGTGGCCTATGCCGTCACGGTGACGGTGCAGTCCCGGCGCATCGGGGATGCCCTGCACGAAGCACGGACGGAGGCGGAAACGTCGGCCCAGGTGACGTCTTTCCTGCTGGACCTCTTCGAAGCCAATGCCCCGAGTGCATCTCCAGGCGATACGGTGACGGCCCGCGACCTCATGGCCCGGGGCGTGGAGCGGGCCGAGTTGCTCGACGATGAGCCTGTCGTGCAGGCGGAGATGTTCGGCGTGGTCGGGCGCGTCTACGTGAAGCTGGGTGAATACGACCGGAGCGAGCAGCTGCTTCGCCGTTCTCTGAAGCAGCGGCGCGACCTGCTGGGGCCGCGCCATCTGGACGTGGCCACAAGCCTCAACGACCTGGCGGAAACACTTGAAGCCCGCGGGCGCCTCGACACGGCGGCCGTCCTGTACCGGGAGGCGCTCACGATCCGCGAGCGACACCTGGGCCGCGACGATCCCCTCGTGGCCGCAAGCCTCAATAACCTGGGCGAGCTGCGCACGAACCAGGGTCGGTATGCCGACGCCCGACCCCTTCTGCAGGATGCGCTGGACCTGCGCCGGGATCTGCTCGGACCGCGTGACCCGGAAGTGGCCGTGAGCCTCAATAATCTTGGCATGCTTCACTGGAACGAAGGACGATACGATCGGGCGGAGACGCTCGTCCGCGAGGCCCTGTCGATCCGGCGAGCGGCGCTGGGTCCAGCCCACGTCGAAATCGTCTGGGACCTGAACAATCTCGGCCTGATCCTGGAGGATGCCGGGCGCCTCCGGGAAGCAGAACGTCTCCTGCGGGAATCCCTGACGATGAGCCGCCGCCTGTACGGCGACGAGCACCCGGAGGTGGCGGATGCCCTGAACAATCTGGCGAGCGTTGTGGGGCGACGGGGACAGACGCAGGAGGAGCGGCGCCTGGCCGAGCAGGCGTTCGAGATGCGACAGCGTCTTCTCGGGCCCGGGCACCCAGACGTGGCAATCAGCCTGAACAACCTGGCGTCGCATGCGCTGCAGGCCGGGCAACAGGAGGCAGCTGAGGAGCGGTACCGGGAAGCCGTCGAGCGCTTTCGCGACGCATTCGGGGCCGACCATCCGCACGTCGCGTACCCGTTGCTGGGTCTTGCAAGAACACTCGTGGAGCGTGGCACGCGGTTCGGAGAAGCAACCCAGAGCGCGACGGAAGCACTTCGGCTTCGAACGGCGTCGTTACCCGCAGACCACTGGTTGATCGGCGAAACACGGAGCGTGCTCGGAGCGAGTCTGGCAGGAGCCGGTCAGCGGGCTGCGGCCACGCAGTCGCTTGAGCAGGGCTATCAGGCGCTGCGGCAGGCGGAGGGGCGTGAGGACGAAACGCGATGGGCCCTACGCCATCTCATTGAGCTATATCGAGACGCGGGTGAGCCGGCCAAAACCGCCGCGTACATGGATACGCTCGCCCGCGTCCGCGCGCCATGACGCATCCAATGTCGGACGCTATGCCGACGCTGGGCCGAAGGGACCTCCTGACGAATCAACCCTGCGGCTGGTCGTCACCGAAGTGATCAAACCCACCGGGCCGGACCCGGACATTTTCCCCGTCCGCCTGCTTGAGCTGGACCCGCGGGGTGTCCTCCTCGGGGGCTTCCATCTCGCCGATGACGTTGAAGCTCTGCGGGTCCAGGTCCTTAAGCTGTTCCTCCGACGCCGTGAAGACGAGCTCGTAGTCCTCCCCGCCGAACAGTGCATAGACCGTCACCTCCTCTCCGAATTCGGTCGCCGCGTTGCGCGTGTGCGGGGAAATCGGGATTGACGGCTCGTAGAGCTGGGCACGCGTGCCGCTGGCCTCGCAGAGGTGATGGACTTCCGACGCGAGTCCGTCGGACACGTCGATAAGCGAGGAGGGGCGGAAGCCTGCGCCTTTCCAGTTGCGCACGGCCTGCAGCTGCGCCGGTGGGGCCAGGTGCCGACGGATGACGTACGAGAACTTGTCGAGATGGGGCTGGAAGTCTTCCCCCTGTTGCTGGAGCTGTTCACGCTGGAGCAGAAGCACCTTGAGGCCGGCGTAGGACGCACCGACATCGCCCGTGACGCAGATCTTGTCGCCCGGTTTCGAGCCGCGCCGGTACACGACCTCATCCTCGGCAGCTTCTCCGATGACCGTGACGGTCACGGACAGGGAGTGGGCGCCCGTCGTGTCGCCACCGATGACGGTGATACCGTAGGCATCGCATGCCTGCTTGATGCCCTGGTAGAGCGTTCCCATCGCCTCCACCGAGGCATTCTTCGGGACGCCGACCACAACGGTTGCGTACCGGGGGCGCGCGTTCATCGCCGCCACGTCGCTAACGTTCACGGACATCGCCTTGAACCCAAGGTGCTCCATCGGCATGAACGTGCGGTCGAAGTGCACGCCCTCGATCAGCGCGTCCGTGGTCACCACGTGCACCGTCTCGTCGGACACGCGGTAGACCGCTGCGTCGTCCGCGATACCCTCCAGGATGGAGTCGTCGTCGGATTCGCCGAGCGTATCCCGGAGATGCGCGATCAGGCCGAACTCACCAACCTCGGAAATCGCCGTTTCCTGCGGGTGGATGTCCGGGCCGGCGCCGCGGTCGGAGGCTGAAGGTCCGTTTTCAGCGGGAGTGTCCATGTAGTCGGCGGGGTGCGGTCGGTTGAAGTCGCAGTACGAGAGCGGTAATCAGACTATACCTACCCCGACGGTTCGCTGGTGTTTTGACGGCCGCCCGGATCTCGTTGCAATGTTCAAACCGCTTCGTCGTGGCGGACGGTGGTCGACGGAGCGGGCATGTAGAGGCCGCCCTGCACAGCGGCAAGGCGCGCGCCGGTGACATGCGGCAGGCCGGTAGGGACGCCGTTCGCCGTCTCGTGCGCCAGTACCGCGAAGAGGACGGCCTCCTTCGCATCCGGGTCGACTCCGCCGTCGAGATCGCTCGTTCGCCGGACGGGGATCGGGGCGAAGGCCGCGCGGAGCATGCTCATCAACGTCTGGTTGTGCACGCCGCCCCCGCTTGCGTACACGACGTCCGCTGTGTGCTTGGGGCGAACGTAGCGGGCGTATCCCTGATACACCGATGCGGCCGTCAGCATGGTCGCCGTAGCGATCAGGTCGGTGTCGGAGAGAGAACGAGACCGGCCCTTTTTCAGGAACGTATCGCAGTACCCCGGTCCAAACATCTCCCGACCGGTGGATTTCGGCGGGGGGCGGTGGAAATAGTCGCCCATCAGCAGGTCGGCCAGCAGGTCGGCATCGGGGGACCCGTCCGCCGCGTAGATGCCATCTGCGTCGTACGGCTCGTCGAACAGGCGGTCGGCGAGTGCGTCGATGACCATGTTTGCCGGACCGGTGTCGAAGGCCTGAAGGTCCTCTGTGCGGCCGGCCGCCGGCAGGAGTGTCAGGTTAGAAATGCCGCCCAGGTTGAGCAGCACCCGCGTCTCCTCCTCGCTGGCAAAGAGGACGTCGTCGAGGTACGGAGCCAGTGGGGCACCCTGCCCGCCGAGAGCCATGTCGGCACGCCGGAAATCGCCGACGACGGGCACGCCCAGACGCTGGGCGAGGGCGGACGGGTCGTCCGCCTGATACGTCGCACGGACCGCTTCTCCGGCCACGGGAGCGGCGTCGGGCAGGTGCTGGATCGTTTGCCCATGCGATCCGACAAGGTCGAGGTCTTCCATCTCCAGCCCGGCGGCATCTACGGCCATTCGTACGGCGCGGGCCGACTCGATCGGCAGGCGGGCGTTCAGACGCGCGATGTCTCGAACAGAGGAGCGTTCAACATCCGACGCCATCAGGATCAGCTCCCGCAGCGCGTTCGGGTAGGGGCGATGAACGAAGGACAACGCATCGACCGAAAGGGACCGGCCGCTTCCGACGAGATGCGTGACAACAGCATCGACGCCGTCCAGAGAGGTCCCGGACATGAGGCCGGCAACGACGCGAGACGAGCGTGCGGGCAGAGGCATGAGGCGCGAGGGGAAGAGCGAGAGATCCGAGCGAGTCCGTGCTAAGCGTCCGACGCGTCCCCGCCGGCCCGGTCGTCCGCTGCTTTTGCATCCGCTTTTCTGCGCATCTCGGCCGCATTCTCCAGGTGCGCGCGAGCGTTCGCGGGCTCCTGCGACGCAAGCTTGACGTAAATACGTGCCGCCTCGCGATACTGGGACTGGGCTGCATAAATCCGCGCCAGCGTTTCGGAGACGAGATCCTCGACATCGTCCTCGAGGTCCGGCTCGGGCAGGTCGTCGAGATCGGGTTTGGGATCGATACGTGCCGACTCAAGATCCTGGATCAAGCGGTCAAGGTCTCCAATCGTATCGTCGGGGTCGACCGAATCTTCGGTTTCGGACGAGAGGTCCGGTCCCGATATCCCGGCGCGAGCGCCACCGCTACGTGCTTCGCGTTCGGCGGATTGCCGGAGTTGTTCGAGTTCTGACAGGCCATCCCCTGCGTCGTCACCGCCATCGGAATCACCGCCATCGGAAAAGGTGTCGAGGTCGGTATCCGACGGCATGAGGTCGTCCGGGGAGGGAATCTGCACCGACGCGTCCGCATCGTCGTCTGCTGAATCCGTCGACGGTGCTTGAGCGGCGTCCTCGCCGCGATTCTTGTCGGAGGCAGATGTCTCCGGTGGGTCTGTTTCCTCCGTGGTGTCTGCTGAACCGGTCCGGTCGAGAAACGGCGAGTCCAGGAGTCCTTCATCCGCATCAACCGACGACGGCGAGTCCGATTCCTGCGGCTCTGCGTCCGGTGCGTCGTCATGCGTGTCCTCCGTTGAGCCGGTCTGGCGGGCAGCGAAGTCCGGGATGAAGCTTTCGGCTCCCGTCGCCGCCGTCTCATCTGACGTCGTCTGGTCCGCACGGCTGGGCCCGCCGTCCTCGGTGCGTTGGGGTTGCTCCTGCGCCGCAACGTCGGGATCGTCGGGGTCGTCGGCAACCGGCGTGGGTTTGCGGGAAAGCAGGGAGGCTGCAGCGTCGATGATGGCCGTGTCCGGGCGGTAGCTCGTCGTATCCGGGCTCCGAGACGCGCGAATCTCCGGCGTAGAGGCGGTCGTGTCCGGGGAGGGGTCCGCCGGCTTCTGTCGGCTCTGATGGGCGGCGGACGGTGTTGAATCAGGTTCTGCCGAGTGCTGGTCCGCCCCATCTGCGTCATCCGAGGATTCGGTCGGCGTGCCGGACAGCAGCGCCTGGGCCTGCTGGGCAACCGGGTTTGCAGCCTCGTGATCCGATGGCTCGCCGGTGTCTTGAGCGGGATCGGGCCCGGCCGGCGTGGGTGGTGAGGTCTGTTCAGCCAGGTCCTCAGGCGACGTGGTCTGCGGCGGCGTGTTCTCGTGTGACGTCGACTCAGCCGATGCGGAAGGTTTCGGGGGGGTGGACGTGGGCGAGGCGTCGCCCCGGGAGGAAGAGGCTGTCTGCGCGGAGGGCGCGTTGCCATCACCTGCATCCTCGGAGGATGCCTCCGTCGTCTCGATCTTTTCGATCACCCGTTCCTTCCCGGCCTGGACGATCGGGCTGTTCGGCATCAGGAAATGCGCGTTCTCCCACGACCGAAGCGCCCGATCCCAGTTCTGGTTCGCCTCGTAGGCCCGCGCCAGCAGCACGTGGGCGGTCAGGTGGGCGGGAAGCTCCTCCACCTTCCGCTCCAGCGTGGAAATCGCGGCGTCGACGTCCCGCTGACGCAGGAGTTCGAGAGCGTGCTGAATATCAGGAACGGACATAAGACGTCGTCGGGGGGGTACAGGCGGCGGATCACTGAAGCCGGAACGTGCGCATATTCCCGCATCGGAGCAACCTACGATGAACGGGCCGCATTTGAAAGTGGCTGCACGGCGGTGCGGTGTCGAAGCATCGTAAATTTGCGCAACTCCGCCGGCTATTGTGCATGACGGGATAGACCGTACGGGCATCTGTCCGGGATGATGCCGTCGAGAATGCGGGGTCCCGCGGTCGCGTTTCTCAGGTCGCAGGCGCAGGTGTGGCCTGTCGGACGGTCCGGACCTGCTGGACATTGGAGACCGTCACCATCACGAAGCCCGCGGCGAAGAGCGCCTGGAAGGGGATCGCCGCCCATTCCCCGAGGACGATGGTGGCGCCGAGGCCGATCGTGCAGTACATGGCGAGCAGGGCCTCGCCCCAGATGACGCGGGGGATGTCAGATATCGCGTACCGGCTATTCCACCAGTTGTCGCTTCCCGTGTCTCCGTATTTCGGCGTACGGATGAACGCTGTCTTCTTGCCTCGGAGAGCCTGCCAGAGGGCTTTCGTGTTGGAAAGCGCGAGTCCCATCGACCCGGCCATGAACGCGGGGAAGAGCCGAACGCGCCGACTCCAGTCCGGGTACAGGGCGCGCTGGGCAAAGAGCTGGGCCAGAAAGAACCCGGCGAACCCGATCAGGCCGAGGCCCATCACGCCAAAGTAGGTTTCGCCCGGCCCGTACCCGAAGTTCTTGAGGACGAGAAGCGGGGCGTGCGTGAGGGCCGCCAGCAGAATAAACGGGAACGCGAAGTGCGCGGAGAGGTGGAGCGTTCCCTCGAGTTTGACGCGGAGGGGCTCGGTCGACCGCCAGAGCCGGCCGGTCATCTTAAGCGCGGTTTCGACCGCCCCTTTGGTCCACCGGAATTGTTGTGTGCGGAGGGCATTCATGTCGGCGGGGAGTTCGGCCGGCACCTCTACCGTCGGCACGTACTCGAATCGCCATCCATTCAGTTGCGCGCGGTAGCTGAGGTCGAGGTCCTCCGTAAGGGTATCGTGCTGCCACCCGCCCGCATCCTGGATGCATTCCCGTTTCCAGATGCCCGCGGTGCCGTTAAAGTTCATGAAGCAGCCGCTCCGCTGGCGAACGTGCTGCTCGATCGCGAAGTGTGCGTCGAGCCCAAAGGCCTGGACCTGCGTGAGAAGGGAATGCTCCTGGTTGATGTGTCCCCAGCGTGCCTGGACCATGCCAAGGTTCTCGTCCTCAAAAAACTTAGGCATCATCTGCCGGAGGAATTCCGGCTGCGGGAGAAAGTCCGCGTCGAACACCGCGACATAGTCGCCTCGGGCAAGGCGAATACCGTTTTCGAGGGCGCCGGCCTTGTAGCCGGTCCGGTCGGTTCGGTGGATGTGAACGATGTCCAGTCCGCGGTCCTGCCAGTAGGACACGCGCTTTTCCACGACGTTGACGGTGTCGTCCGTGGAGTCATCCAGAACCTGGATCTCGAGTTTGCGCCGGGGATAATCGATGCGTGCGCAGGCGTCAATCAAGCGCTCCGCGACGGCGGCTTCGTTGTAGAGCGGGAGTTGAATGGTGACGACCGGCCACGAGTCGTCCGGCTCGGGAAGCTCGTTCGGGTCCGGGACCGGTCCGTCGACGAGTTGCTGGTCTCGGGCGTGGAAAACGGCGAGCCAGAGTAGGTTGCCTCCGTAAACGACGAGAACAGCAATGGAGATCGCGTACAACGCGGGAATGACGACCTCAAGGGCGGCGACCATAAACAGAACCAGAGTGATGCAACAAGCGACGCAAACGTGTGCGCAGAGCCGGACAAAGCGCACAACATCGTCGCGCGGGTCCGCTCCGTTATCAAGACCGCAATCTATCATTCCGATTGCGTGGACGCAACACGACCCGAGGCGATGGCCGTCTGAAGGCGCTCATCACACGCATTGTTCGCGACGCCTTCACGTCACCGCCGCAATGACGCCCGCCAGGGAGGGATTGAGGTTGGGAATTCGGAATTGAGGACTGGGAACTGAGGACTGGGAATAGAGGATTGAGTATGGAACGCGCCATCCGCAGCCCCAGCCACCGTCTGGATGACACAAACCTTGAACCCTGAACCCTGAACCCTGAACCGGTAGCCCTCTCCCTACCGATTCCGCCCGTATGTTTCGTGGGAGGAGACCCAGTCGGAGGAGGAGATGGCCGAGCCCAGGCTCAGCTCACCTGCGAGAGCAACGCTGGCGACGATCTCCGCTAACTTGTTCACCTTCCCCTTCCCGTAGCAGTTCATCATCTCCAAGCATTCGCGCTGCGTAGCGAGGCCGGTGCCGCCGCCGTAGGTGGCGACGATCAGCGACGGGATGGTGAGCGAGATGTAGAGGTCTCCGTCCTCGGTGATCTCCGTGTACAACACAGCCGCCGACGACTCGGACACGTTCGCCACATCCTGACCGGTGGCGATGAACATGGCCGTGATCGCGTTGGGTGAGTGCGCCCCGTTGTTGTTGGCGCCCGACAGGAAGGCACCGACCGTTGCGACGTTCCAGTGGTAGTGCAGGCTCTCCGGTTCCACGCGCATGTGCTGGATCAGCGCCTTTCGCGGAATGGTCGCCTCGGCCGTCACTCGCTTTCCTCGCGTCCGCATCACGTTCACCTGAGATGCTTTCTTATCGGTTGCGAAGTTGGACTCGAGGTAGAAGTGCTGGATCGGCTCCGGATAGTGGTCGATGATCCAACCGCACGCGGCGAAGGTGGCACGGCCCACCATGTTCTGCCCCGCCGCATCGCCGGTTCGGTAATTGAATCGCAGGTAGGCAAACCGGTTCGACAGGTAGTTGTCGATGTAAATGAGCTCTGCCACGCTCGACGTCGCCTCGGCTTCCTCCCGAATGCGGTCGATGTGTTCGTCCACCCACCGGGTGAAGTCGCGGGCTTCCCGCGCGTCCCGAAACACGAAGACAGGCGCCCGTTGCATGGCGTCGTTCACGACGGTGGCTTTCACACCGCCCGCCAGGTTACAGACTTTGATGCCCCGGTTGTAGGACGCGACGAGCGTACCTTCCGTCGTCGCCATCGGAATGATGTAGTCGCCCTGCGCATTCTCCCCGTTCACCGTCAGCGGTCCGGCGACGCCGAGCGGAATCTGTGCCACGCCCGTGAAGTGCTCGCAGTTGCCACGCGTGGTCTCCGGATCGATCGAATACACGGGCGTATGCTCCAGCGACGTGCCCGTCTTCTCCTCGACCCACTGCTGACGCGTCCGAATCGCCTCTTCGCTGTAGTCGTCCTGTTCGTTTCGGGGGATGCGAACGATTTCATCCTCCCCTTCGGTGATCGCGTCTTCGACGGAAAAGCTGAGCTTGCCGAAGGGTTTGGCTCGAAACGAGATCTCGATCTGGTGCTTGCCGGTATCCAGGTGTGAGACGCTCGTTGTCCGAACGTGAAGCGTGCGCCGTAGAGGAAAATCGACCGGGTTCTCCTTCGAAATGGTCTGCGGTGTGTAGACCTTCCCATCCCCGAGGTACAGTTCGACCTCTCCGGACGGAACGGTCGCGCCGTTGATCGACACGCTGATCAGCTCTGTAAGGGTCGCATCCTTCAGGCGGTTTTTGATGGAGAACTGAACGCCTCGGTCGGTATTCTCGAGGCTGCCGAACGTGTAAAGCTGCTTCAGCAGCACAGAGGGGACGAACATAGTCGGATCGGATAGAATTGAGTTTGCGAAGCACGCAAATCGGTACCGCGGGTGGCCGCCGCCTCCGGGAGCGCGTCGCGGACTTGGCTCGCCCGCAGGACGTCGTCCTGCGATCGGGACGGCTCGGCATCAGCGGGTGGAGCAACGCTCAGTCGGCGTTGCGATCGTTCTCCTCGAAGGTAACCGTGAGCCAACCGCCGGCTAAGGTGGTACTCTGAACGGTATAATAACTTAAAAAATTCGGCAAAGCGTAATTGCGTCGTTGATTCGCCACCTGGACCACGAGTTCGTCGCCGAACTGCCGGGCCCGGACCTCCGCTTCATCGGCAAAGGGAAGCCGAATGCGGATCGTGTACCCGGCGGCCGTTTCCTCGACCTCGTACGTCGGCTCGTCGTAGAGTACGGCCGTCGCGTCGTGATCCTGGTAGAGACCCTCGGCGATCGTCGCAAGGCGATCCAGCCCGAACACCTCCTGCCCGAGATGCGGAACGGTCAGGATGGGCAGTGGCGCGAAGCTGTTCTCGATGTCGCGCAGGTAGTCCCGCTGTGACGCCAGGTAATTCGAGAAAAGCGAGTTTTCCGGGATCTGATCTTCCGGCAGCACCCGGTTCACCACGACGCTGTCGACGCCGTAACCGTAAAGCTGAAGGTAGGTGTACGCCCGCCGGGCCTCGGCAATCACCATTTTCTCGGGGTTCATCACGAGGCGAATGGAGGTCGTCGCGTGATCGGAGAGCACGTCGCGGATCGCCTCCAGCTTCTCGAAGATCTTCTCCAGCTCATCGTACCCTTTGTCGAGGGGAATCCCGGTCGTCTTTCTAACGCCGAATCCGAGCGACTTGACGGCAAACTTCTGAAAAGGGAACGCCTTCGAAAGCCACCACTGCGTGACCTGCGGGAGCGTCAGGAGCGTGAGCGTCTCCCCGGTCGGCGCGCTGTCGACGATGATGAGGTCGAAGTCGTCTTCCCGGACGGCCTGTTCCAGCCAGAGCAGAACGGAGCCTTCGTTCATTCCCGGGAGGGCGGCCAGCTCCTCGGCCGCCACTTGCTCCACGCCCTGCCAGCGGAAAACCGTCAGCATCAGCTCCCGCATGTTGCCCCAGTACTTCTTCATCGAGTAGTAGAGGTCGACCTCCTGTGCAAACAGGTTATCGACGATCTCTGTGGGTTCGGGCCCTAGGGGCTCGTCGACGGCATCGGCGAGGCTGTGCGCCGGGTCGGAGCTGAGGATAAGGGTCTTGTGCCCCTGTCGCGCAGCGCGAAGGGCGGTTGCGGCGGCGCACGTCGTTTTTCCAACACCCCCTTTCCCGGTGAAAAGCAGGATGCGTGGCAGGGCGTTGGGTGTGGCAGCATCGTCAGTAGGCGACAGCATGGACGGGTGAATCCGTGAGGGCAAAAGGGACATCGACAGGCCGGGCGGCCATGGGAAACGGCAGAAGCGTCCTGTCGCGAATCAATCGGAGCGACGGGGAACGGGCTCGGAGGGCCGAAGGGCGTCACGGACGACGTGGTGGGACCCGGTCAGCAGAAGGGCGTCCCCGGCATCCGCCTGTTGTTCGAAGTGCCGGCGGGCTCCCTCGACGGTTTGCGGCGGGAGTAAGCGCACGCCGCGCCGCCGAAGGAACGCGGCAAGGTCGGCTGGATCGTGAAGGCGCGAGGCGACGACCCGCAGCGGGACGACCGCCGCGCCCCGGTCGGCAAGCACCTTGGCGATTGGTTCGGCGTCCTTGTCGCGTGCGAGAGCGAGTCCCACGCGAAGGTGGCCCCGGACGGACGGCAGCAGGGCATGCAGCGTGGCGGCAAGACTGGACGCATTGTGTGCCACGTCGGCAATGATGAGCGGGCGGTCCGAGAGGATGTCCATGCGGCCCCGCAGGCCCGCCCGCCGCGCAACGGACTGGAGCCCATCGCGTACGTCGCTTGTCGTGACGTCGGGGTAGGCAATCTCCACCGCTCGGGTCGCCAGCCAGGCGTTCCGGTGCTGATGCCGGCCGGGGAGGGCGGGCTGAAGCGCCTCGTACGCCCTCGACGGGGTGCGGAGGTCGAGACCCTGCCTCATGCTCGAGCCGTTATCACGAAGGCTTAGATCCCCTTCGTCCTCCAGAACATGTAGGGGCGCCTGATGTGCCGATGCGATCTCGCGAATCGTGGACAGCGCCTCCGGCTGGGTGACGCCCGTCACGCACGGCGTGTTCGGCTTGATGATGCCGGCTTTCTCCCGTGCAATCGCCGGCAGGGTGGTGCCCAGCAGGTTCGTGTGCTCCAGGTCGATAGTTGTGATGATGCTGACCAGCGGTTGGAGAACGTTTGTCGCATCGAGGCGGCCACCGAGACCCACTTCGACCACTGCGATGTCGACCGATGCCTCGGCGAAGTACAGGAAACTGAAGGCGACCGTCGCTTCGAAAAAGCTGGGTGCCGTTCGGTCGAGGGCATCAGCGTGGCGACGTACCGCTTCATCGAGCCACTCTTCGGGGCCAGCAACGCCGTCGACCCGCATCCGCTCGGTGACGTGAAGCAGCTCGGGCGAGGTATGCAACCCAACGGTCGGGCCCGCCGCTGACAGAATCGACGCCGCCAGGGAAGCTGTCGAGCCCTTTCCGTTTGTGCCGGCGACGTGGATGCTCGGATACGACCGCTCGGGACGGCCCATCGCGTCGAGCAACGCGTGCATCCGCTCCAGCCCCGGCTTGAAGCTGTCATCGGCTTCGCCGGTGAATCGCGGAAGATCGTGGAGACGGTCGAGGCCGGAAGGCATGGGGATACGACGATCAGTAGGAACGGACCGTGCGGGCCGTATGCTCGAAAGAATAGCGTCCATCATCGGGCCAAATGCCGAACCTATCGCATGGACGATTGGTTCTCCAGAACGAAGATTCTCCGGGCGGCTCGGCCCTTCACCGTGGAACCCGTCCTCCCATCCTCACATGGACGCTTTTCCGCCAATGGATACCGGTGCAAACAGATCGGGCGGGCCCCCGGACCCGGGTCGGACGCGCCCGGGTGGCAGCGTCATGCCGTTCCGAGAAGCGGAAACAGGGGTACCCGTCGAGGCGCTCGCCGACGCGGAGATGGAGATGTCGGCCGAGGTCGTTCCGGGTGCGCTAGTAGAGGTTGGGTCGAATCCAGAGTGGGAAACTCGCGACCTGGTGGTACCCCGCCACTACCTGGCGCTCAACCTGGATCCAGAGCCGCTGGAGCTGGAACGGCGGGGTGCGGGCGGCATCGTCCGGGAAACGCTCATGCCGAAGAGTTTCTGGGTGAACCCGCCCGGGCGCCCGTTTTCTCACCGCGTGGCACGCAAGAACCGGTTTGGCCTGATTGCTCTGAAGCCGGATCTCGTCACACGCCTGACCGGCCGCGAGGAGATGGAGACGATGCTCGCGTACGGCGTCGCGGACCCGCAACTGTATCATCTGACGCGCGCCCTCATCGGGGAAGTGCGCGCAGGATTTCCCGGAGGACTCGTCTTCATGCAGTCGGTCGTCACGGCTCTCGCCGCTCACCTCGTTCGTAACCACGGGGTTGAGCCACCCACCCGGCCTTCGGTACAAGGCGGCCTCACGCAGCAGCAAACGAACCGCGTGATCGACTTCATTGAAGCGCGCCTCGTCGACGACATTACGGTCGAGGATATAGCCGCGGAGGCTGCTTTGAGTGCCGGCCACTTCTCGCGGCTCTTCAAAGCGAAAATGGGGGAGACGCCGTACCGTTACGTCATGCGGCGACGAGTGGAGCGTGCCCGCACCCTTCTGGATCATGGCGACCGCCGGGTTGGGGAAGTGGCTCGCAGGATCGGCTTCTCGGGCACCAGTCATCTGACCCGACAGTTCAAGCATCATTTCGGCATCACGCCGAGTCAGTTTCAGCAGGAAGCGCGCCGGTAAGAGGGCGGCACGCTTCTGAATTCGTCACCAACATCAAGGGGGGAGAACCATGACGATTGGAATCATCGGTGCAGGACACATCGGAGGAACCGTAGCGCAGCTATTGGTTGACGACGGGCATACGGTCGTATTGAGCAACTCGCGCGGTCCAGAGACGCTTCGTGAACAGATTCAGACTCTGGGTCCGAATGCAACCGCGAAGACGTCGACGGAGGCGGCCGAGATGGGCGACATCGTGATGGAGGCGATCCCGTTCGGGCGGGTGACCGGTCTGCCCTCCGAGGCTCTCGCCGGTAGAATTCTGGTGACCGCCTCCAACTACTATCCGGATCGCGACGGGCGCATCGAGGCGGTCGACGACGGCCGCCTGACGCAGTCCGAGTGGACGGCAGAGCAGGTCGGTGGTGCCCGTGTCGTGAAAGCGTTCAATACGATATACTGGCAGCACCTGCGCGACCAGGGGAATGCGTCGCTTCCGCTGGACGACCGACGCGTAATTCCTCTCGCGGGCGACGACAGGGACGCGAAAGCGCGTATTTCCGAGCTGATCGAGTCCATCGGGTTCGCGCCGCTCGACATGGGATCGTTGCGCGAGGGCGGGCGCCGGATGGAGCCCGGTGCGCCGATCTACAACAAGGAATGGACGCTGGCGGAGGCGCGGACGCACCTGGCCATACCGCCCGCGTGATTGCCCGCGTAATTGAGGTCGAAAGGGAGACCCGGATTCCGCAGGATCATGCAACAGATCCGCTGAATTCGTCAAATCCGATGGGCCGGCACCGGGTTGACAGGGTGTAGCCGGCGCACCCTCGTGCGTCGAATCCGCCCACGCACATCTATCACACCGATTACAGCCATGCGATACCACCTCCTCGGCAACAGCGGGCTGCGTGTTTCGGAAGCATGCCTCGGCACCATGACCTTCGGCGAAGGCATCGACTGGGGTGCAGATCGCCAGACGAGTCATGACATCTACGCTGCCTTCCGGGACGCCGGCGGCACCTTCATCGACACTGCGGACATCTACACAAACGGCGCCTCCGAAACGCTCCTTGGCGAATTCGTCGACGGTCACCGATCGGAGGTCGTCCTCGCGACGAAGTACACAGATGCGCCGCTCGGGGCGAAAGCCCCCGACCCCAATGCCGCCGGGAATAGCCGGAAGCACATGGTGGAGGCCGTCGAGGCGAGCATGACGCGTCTCGGCACGGACTACATCGACCTGCTCTACGTTCATGCGTGGGACTTCCTAACACCGATCGACGAGGTGCTCCGCGGCCTGGATGACCTGGTACGACAAGGGAAAGTCCTGTACATCGGCATCAGCGATACGCCGGCCTGGGTCATCAGCCGGGCGAATGCTATTGCTGACTTGCGCGGGTGGAGCGCCTTCATCGGGATGCAGGTCGAGTACAGCCTGATTGAGCGCACACCCGAGCGAGAGCTCCTCCCGATGGCGCAGGCGATGAACATCACGCCGCTGGCATGGAGTCCGCTCGCGAGTGGAATTCTCACGGGCAAATATAACCGCGGTGACAGCGGGCGCCTCGATTCGGCCCCCTTCAAGGAGGTGTCGGAGCGGAATCTCGGCATCGCGCGGACGGTCGTGGAGGTGGCGGAGGAAGTCGGCCGGCCGGCCGCGGAGGTGGCGCTGGCCTGGGTGCGGCAGCGCGGCGTCCTGCCCCTGATCGGGGCGACGTCGGTGTCGCAGGTGGAGAGCAATCTCGCAAGCCTCAATCTTCATCTCGAAGAGGCGCATCGCTCCGTGTTGAACGAGGCCTCGTCCATCGATCTCGGCTTCCCGCATGCGTTCCTCGAGGGCACCCGGGCGGTAACCTACGGCGGCTACTACGAAGAAATCGACGGTCCCCGCCGCGGCGCACCGCTTCACTGGTAGCGGCGTCCCGGTGGATAGCCGGCCGATACGATGTCGGCCGATCCAACGGCGCACAATCCCCTATGAGAAGGCCACGACCGCGGTCAACGCACGATCGCGATGCGCCGGGTCGACGTAGCCTTCGCGCCGACGGCGCGGACGAAATAGATTCCAGGTGCGAGCTGTCCCGCCTGCACGGTGACGGTAACAGGCTGGGCAGGGGAGACCGGCCCGTCGTGCAGGATCCGTACCTGCCGGCCGAGCATGTCGTACAGGCTCACACGTACGGGCTGCGCGGTCTGCACGCCAAGCGTCATCGTTGCCTGTGTGCGGACAGGGGACGGTGCCGGCGCCGAGATCGTCACGGCCTGATCGGGGACGAGCGTCACCTCCGTCGGGTCGCTGAGGGTTGACGCACCATCGATGTCGACCTGCCGCAGACGAAACGTGTGCGTCCCGGCCGATAGACCCGTCGCCCGGAAGCGATAGGATTGCGGCGAGGCGGTCGTGCCGGCGCCGTCCACGAAGCCGAGCGTCGCGAACGCGCCGGTGCCGGGCGCCCGGTGGAGGATGTCGAAGCCAGCGTTGTCGGTCTCGGTAGCGGTCGTCCACTGCAGCACGGCGACAGCGGGCCCGTCGGTCGTGGCCTCAAACGTGCTGAGTTCGACGGGGAGGGGGACGTCGGTGCGCTTGGCGACAACGACCCAGTCCTGGTTGCTGTCGCTCGGTGGCGCGCCGAGGCTCGTATTGGATCCGCCCGAGACGTCGGCCAGGCTGCCCGTCTGGAAGTCACCGCCAGATCGCGGGTCGTACCAGAGGAGGTCGAACGAGCCGGCGGGCAGGTCGAGCGTGGCGTCGGTGCCGCCGTCCTTCAGGTAGACGGCGAAGCGGTCCTGCCCGTCGGAGAAGACGTATCCGGACTCGCCGCCGAGCCGCTCATCGTCGGGTGACATCGAGGGGAACGGAATCTGCCACATGAAGTCCAGCGCAGCCCGGTGGAAGTCCCAGAACCGATCGCGGGAGCGCCAGTCGTCGGCATCCAGGTCGTCGTCGGGGTAGCCGTACCCGAAGTACCACTCGAGCCCGTCGCCCCCGGCGAAGAAGACCGCCCACATCACCTCGCGCGCCGCGTCATGGTTGTCGTCGCTATCGGGACGAAGCCCGGCGTTCGCATTCCCCGGCTCATCGACCGAGACGTTCCAAATGCGTCCGGCGTTCTCCGATTCCTCCAGCCATCGCGTGACGGCGTCGTGGGCCTCGCCGTCGTTCATGCCACCGAGCTGGATGGACGGCCCGGTGAACCCGTCCTCCCCGAGAAGGTCGGTGTAGACGTTGTCGCGCTGGTTGGGATACGTGTGGACGACGATCGGATGGTCATAGGCGTCGAGCGACCGAATGTAGTCGATGTACCCGAGGAGGCGAGACTGGTCGCCGTCGTTTTTCTCGTTGTAAACATCGTACTCCTCGCCCAGATTCCAGTTGAGCGCGTGGTGATGCGCGAAGCGGGCGATGAGCTCGCGATAGTAGAGCTTCCGCTCGACGCCAAGGTCGCCGCCGTCTAGATACTGGTCGTTCTCGGTTTCCTGCGTCTTGATGTGCTTGAAGAGGCCGAGCACGTCTGCATGGGTCATCACGATTTCCCACTGGTCGAGCTTGGAGACGTCGAAGCGCTCCGTCGCGGAGGGGCTCGTCCACGGCCAGACATCGTCACCGTCGCCATTGACGTTCATGGTGAGGAATGAGAAAGCGTTCATCCCCTCGTCGCGAGCAAGATAGTTCAGGGCGCCGATGAGCCCCTTCCCGCGGCCGCTACTCCAGGTCGGATCGCCCGAGGACCAGTCGCCGAGGTGCGGCCCGTAGTCGCGGCCGTCGGGGGTGCCGTCGAAGTCGGAGTAGGCCAGCAGGTTCTCCGGACTATCCGCACCGCCCTTCAGGAAGTAACTGCCGTCGTCGAACTGCAGGTACCGATCGCCGACATATGTTAGCATGCCTTTACCACGATGGTCGCGCCCGGATTTGTCGGTCGGGCCGACGGTAAAGGCACCGGTTTGCCCGTCGGGCCCGGTCGGTGTTCCGCCGGTTGAGATCGCGATGTTCGACCCCGGTCCGCCTTCGACGAAGGAGACCTCGTACGTCCAGTTCCCAGTCTGACGCGGCGTGAAGTGGGCGCGCCACGCGGCACCCGACGTTGCGCCGGTGTTCGCCGCGTCGCCGTCCGCGGCAAAGTAGCCGGGCACCGTGACGACCGTCCCCGAGCCCGCGTGGCTAAACTCGACCGTTAGCCGGTAGTCGAGGAACGGGTTCGGCGTCGCTCCCTCGCTCGTGCACGGGCCCTCGAGCGTGAGCGTCAGGGGATGCCAGAGGTTGCTGTCGCCGCTGAGCCCGGTCGAGGCCACATTGCACGCCGCGGTTGCATCACGTGGGGACTCCGGAAGGCTCGGGTCGCGCGGGTCGCCCCCGAAGGCATCATTGGCCAGGACCATCCGGTCGATCGCGTGAAAGTCCGACCGGGCCGACACGCGGAGGGTGTAGGTGCCCGGGCTGTCGAACTGCGCGTAGATCTCGTGGGCGTCGTTGTCGCTCGTCCGTGTCGACCAACTCCATGCACCCTGGCTCCCGCCGCTGCGATACACCTTGAACCAGCCGTCGGACCCGGAGCCGTTAGGCGTGCCGCCGGAGCAGTCATTCTCGGCCGGATCGTAGCCCTTCGGGCAGAGGATGCTGCCGTTTCGCTCAGCATAAAAGGCGTCGGCGTCGATCTTGAGCCAGGTGTCGTTGTGTTCGGTGGGGGTGGAGCCGGCCCCGAAAGCGTTCCGCCACTCAAATTTATACGTTCCGGTCGTGGTGATCTCGATCGGGTACGTGATCAGGCCGCTTCCCGGGGTGTTGAGGTTAGATGACCCTTCCCAGATGAGGTAGCTGTCGCCCGTGTAGCCGCTGAAGTCCGTCCGCTCTTCCCAGTTGCCACCGGGCGCCTCCGACTCCATCTCGATCACGACGAGTCCGCCTTCTTCCTGAAACGCACCGGTGTCGGTTCCTCCACCTCCAGATCCGTCGCCGTTCGTTTCGACGGAGAACGTGATGGTGAGGGGCGTGCCGGCCGCGCCGCCCGCGTCGGGTTGCGGGTACGGGGTCGCTATGAGCGTGTAGGTGCCGGTCTGTGCGAGCTCCGGTACCCCGTCATAGTCGCCGCTGGTGTCGCCGTTCAGCGCGTACGGCGGGTTGTTTTCCGTCTGATAGTTTGACGTCCCGTTGAAGTCGAACCGGACGCTCCCCGTGGTCGCAGGCGATGTCTCCGCTCGTATGCTGAGGGAGGTTGCCGAGAGCTGGGCGAGGTCGATGACGTCTCCTTCCGACAGCGTTCGGATGTCGGTGTCCGCGCCGGCGTCAACAAGCACGAAGCTCGTGACCGACTGGGCCTGCGCGACCGAAGCGGTCGAGAAAAGGAGAACGAGGATGAGGACCCGAAATAGGGCGGACGGAGGGCGCGTAGCAGTGGTGCGCATGGACGTTTGGACGTGTGGTGGCGACCGCGAGGACCCATACATGGTACAAGACCTGTGCCTCGCTCTGTGTCTTTTTTTGGTTCAAATCGTTCATGAACCCGCTCGTGCGTGTCTCGTTAGCCATACAGTGAAACATCCGCTGAGACACCCACCCTCTTCCTCCTCATTTCTTTTCAGCATGGCATCCCGGTACCGTCGCAGCCTGTTCCTCTTCCGTCGGGATCTGCGGGTGCATGACAACCGCTCCTTGAAGTCGGCATGTGCGGCTTCCCGAAGCATCATCCCCGCATTCATCTTCGATCCCTGTCAGGCGAGTGCGGACGAGAATGAGTACTTCTCGCCAAATGCGTTCGAGGTGCTTACATCGGCCCTGACTGATCTTGCGAGCGACCTTGAGCAGCGGGGCGGCCGGCTCTACGTGTTTGGTGGCCACGCGTCCGACGTGCTCGACGCGTTGCTACAGGGCGGAACGGTGGACGCTGTGTACGTGAGCCGCGACTACACGCCGTTCGGTCAGCAACGGGATCATGCGCTGGCGGAGACCGCGGAGCGTCACGGAGTCGACTTTCACGCAGAGCCGAACGTGCTCCTAACCGAGCCGGAAGAGGTCGTTTCTCAGAGCGGAGACCCGTTTTTCGTCTACAGCCACTTTCGAAAGGCTGCGCGGCAGGTCGAGATTCCGGCTCCCGTCTCCGTTGATGCCCCGCACTGGGAGACCCGCGATGGTTCCGTCGAAACCGTGGCGCTCGAGGCCTATCGGCCCGACCCCAATGCCGACCTGAAAGTGAGCGGTCGCCGGGAGGATGCCCTGCAGGTGCTTGATCGGATGGACGAGTACCGCTACTACTCGAAGAAGCGGCATCGGATGGATGCCTACGGCCAGGCAACCCGGTGCTCGGCGGCGCTGAAGTTCGGGACGGTCTCACCGCGCGAGGTGTATCACGCCATCCGGCGTGAATGGGGACCGCGACACAAGCTCAACAGTCAGCTTCTCTGGCGCGATTTCTACACGCACTTCGCCTACCACTTCCCCTCCGTTTTTGGTCAGGCCATCCGACCGAAGGACCGGTTCATCGACTGGCGCGACGCTCCGGAGGACTGGCAGCGGTGGTGCGAGGGGAAAACGGGCTTCCCGATTGTTGATGCGGGGATGCGTGAACTCGTTACCACCGGGTACATGCACAATCGGGCGCGAATGACCGTGGCGTCCTTTCTTACGAAGCATCTTCGGATCGACTGGCGCCACGGGGAGCGGTTTTTCGCGCGTCACCTGCTGGACTACGACCCCAGCGTCAACAATGGTAACTGGCAGTGGTCCGCGTCCGTCGGGCTCGATTCCATCCCGATGCGCATGTTCAACCCGTACACTCAGGTGGAGAAGTATGACAAGGGAGCGGAATACGTCCGCCACTGGGTGCCTGAACTCCGCGACGTGTCGGCCGACCTGCTGACGAGCGGGGATGCGACCGACTTTTCGGCGCAGGCCTCCGACTACCCGGCGCCCATCGTTGATCACGGGACTGCCTATCAGCGGGCGAAGGAGACCTATGCGACGGCGAGGGAGGCGGCAAAGGCTAACGGCTACGGACGATATGACGTGACCGAGGGATAGGCGTCGGCGTCCAGCAGGGTAACAGGCAGAGAGGGGATGCCCGTGCTTTCGTCGAACTCTCGTGCTGGAGCGGCGGTTGACGAAAGACTCGGTCTGCGCAGCCTGTTAGACGATGTCCACGACCGCCGCGGACCGGTGCCACTTCGCATAATAGAGAATCATCCCATTCCCGATTTATGTCCCGCCCGACCGTCGAATCGACCGCAGCCACCCGTACTCCCTCCTATCTCGTGAAGGAGGTGTCGGATACGATTGTCGCGTTCTTCGACGCCATGAACCGGCAAGACCTCGATCAGATGGAGCGTATCACGGCCCACGATCCGGACGCGGTCCATATCGGAACAGACACGGACGAAATCTGGCGTGGATGGAGTCACCTTCACGCCGATACCATCGAGCAGTTCGAGAGTCTCGACGTCTACGAGGCGACGATACGCGATCTTGCCGTCCACGTCAGCCCCGCCGGCGATGTCGCCTGGTACTCCCACCTGCTGGATGCGGAGATTCGGTCGAGTCACGGCGCCCAGTCCTGGTTCGGTGCGCGATTCACGGGTGTGTTGAAAAAGGACGAGGGGCAGTGGCTGTTGGCGCAGACGCACGTGTCGCTTCCCGAATCCCACGTCGCCAGCGGCCCATGAGCGGCATCAAAACGCATTGTGAGTTGCGATCGACACGTTCAGGAGCGACCTTGCCCCGCAACGCGCCCCTTTTCCTTGAATGGACGAACTGATGAACGAACGGACTCACGGTGTCGGATCCCAACCGCACGGACTTGCCCGTCTGGTAATGATCGCCCTTGCAGTGGTCGTCGCGACCGGCTGCATGAACCTGGAGAGTACGCTTACGCTTCGCCCGGACGGATCGGGAGAGATTCGCGAGAGGGTGGTGCTCAGCGCCCAGATGGCTGCGATGATGGAGTCGATGCAGGAGCAGGACACCTCCGGCACGGCCGACCTGTCGCTGTTTTCGGAGGAGTCGGTTCGCAACTCCGGCGCGTATTCCGGTGCCGAGCTGGCGTCCGTCACCATGATCGACAACATGAGCGGGAAGGGGTATGAAAGCGTCTACACGTTTTCCGATATTCGCAACGTCACGTTTACGCCCAATCCCGGGGACGTCATGCCGGACAACGTTGAGCAGCCGGACATGGAGGACGGGCCCGGAGGCGGGGATCTGTCAGGCATGCTGGAGGACCTCAATCTTGAGTTCACGGCTGGATCGCCTGCCACGCTTACGATTCGCATGCCGCATGATAAGGAGCAGGGCGACGATGCCGAAATGAATGCCGACGTGGACCTGGCAACGGACACCTCCGCGATGGACCCCCAGGAAATGCGGATGGTCCAGATGATGCTCCGCGACGCCCGCTTCCGGGTGGCCATTCAGATCGACGGCGACATTGTGGAGACCAACGCGTCGCACGTGGCAGGCGGCGAGGTGACGCTGTTCGACCTCAACTTCGAAGAGATGGTGCGAGATACATCCGCGCTCAAGTCCTTTATGATTTTGGGCGATCAAGAAAACGCGGATCCGGAGGCGATTTCCGGGCTTCCCGGTGTAACAGTTGAGACGAAGGAAGAGATCTCGATCTCCTTTCAGTAGGGCGCGACTTCGACCGCGTACCAGCAGGAGCGTCGTGCAGGCAGGCCTCCGGGGAAACGCGGAGCCTGCCTGCGTCGTACGCCGCCATCCCCTGTCGGCACGGACGTGACTCCGTGGCGCATCGCATTCCCCCTCTGCACCCCTGTCTCAACGCCCAACATGCCCACCTCTGTTCAGTCGTGGAGTCCGTCGTCCTGGCGGTCCCACGACGCCCGGCAGCAACCCACGTACGAAAACAAAGACGAACTTCAGGACGTTCTCGGTCACCTTCAGACGCTTCCTCCGCTGATTACGTCGTGGGAGGTCGAGAATCTGAAAGCGGAGCTGGCCCGTGCAGCCCAGGGCGAGCGCTTCGTGTTGCAGGGCGGCGACTGTGCCGAGTCGTTCGCAGACTGCACGGCCGACGTCATCACGAGCCGGCTCAAGATCATGCTGCAGACGAGCCTGATTCTGACGTACGGCCTCAACAAGCGGGTCGTCCGCGTCGGGCGGTTCGCCGGTCAGTACGCCAAGCCGAGGTCGTCGGACACGGAAACCCGCGATGGCACGACGCTCCCGAGCTACCGAGGAGACATCATCAACGACCCGGCCTTTACCGAAGAGGCGCGCGTGCCGGATCCGAGACGACTGAAGCGTGCCTACATGAAGTCCGGCCTCACGCTGAACCTGGTCCGCTCGCTCGTGGAAGGCGGATTTGCCGACCTGCGTCATCCGGAGTACTGGGATCTGGACTTCATGCAACACTCGCCCCTCGCCGACGAGTATCACGCGATCGTTGAGTCGATCGAGGACACCCTCGGCTTTCTCGATGTGGTTGCCGGTCGCCGGGCCGACTCGATGGATCGGGTGACGTTCTACACCAGCCACGAGGCCTTGCTGCTGCCGTATGAGGAGGCGCTGACGCGGACGGTTCCGCATAACCAGGGTGCCTATAACCTGGGTACACACTTTCCGTGGATCGGCAAGCGAACCAATCAGCTGGACGGTGCGCACGTCGAATACATGCGAGGTCTCGCAAATCCGATCGGCCTAAAGGTGGGGCCGAATATGTCGCGTGAGAAGCTGACGTCGCTGGTGGCGCATCTGGACCCAGAGAAAGAGCCCGGTCGCCTGGCGCTCATCACCCGGTTTGGCGCCGACCAGATCGGGGATCGTCTCCCACCCCTTCTCGAGGCCGTGCAGGCGACGGGCCATCCGGTCCTGTGGATCTGCGATCCGATGCACGGCAACACGGAGAAAACGAACGGCGGGATCAAGACGCGCCGGTTCGCCAACATCCTCAGAGAGCTGGAGCAAGCGTTCGACATTCACACGTCCGAGGGGTCGATTCTCGGCGGTGTTCACTTCGAACTGACCGGCGAAAATGTCACGGAATGTATCGGCGGTGCGCGCGGCCTGCAGGAGACGGACCTGGAACGGGCCTACAAATCCCACGTCGACCCGCGACTGAACTACGAGCAGACGCTGGAGATGGCCTTCAGCGTGGTCCGAAAAGCCCGAAACGGCGGACTAAAGCGCGAGCGGACGCGGGGGATGGGTGAAGGGGGGAGAGGGTGAAAGGGGGAAAGGGTGAACAGGCGGGCGTGCGGATGTAGGGTCGTGCGTTGGATCGTTTGTGCTTTGTCATACTCGCGCCTGTAGAGCCCTCGCGCCTGTAGAGCCGCACACGTGCAAACGCACTCACATTCACCCCCTGCCCCCCCTCACGACCCCGGCCGGTCGTTAAATCGTGACGTGGAATGACTCGTCTGCCTGCAGCGAGCGGGTGACCTCCACGTAGAGCTGGATGCAATGCTCCACATCCTCGGTGTCGATGATCTCGACGGTCGAATGCATGTAGCGCAGCGGAACGGACAGGAGGACGCTCGGAACGCCCTGCCGGGTCTTGAAGATGGAGTCAGTGTCGGTGCCGGTGCGGCGAGAGCTCGGCTCGTGCTGGAGCGGAATATCATTCGCGTCGGCGACCTCGACGACGCGGTCCACGAGGTCCGGATGGTTCGACGTGCCATGGGTGACCGTCGGCCCCTTCCCGATCTTGATATCGCTGTGCTGCGTGGCGTCGATGCCGGGGGAGTCGGTCGAGTGGGTTACGTCAAAGACAATCGCCGCGTCGGGGTTAAGGCGGTGCGTGATCATCTGGGCACCGTGCCCGCCGATTTCTTCCTGGACCGAGTTGGCAGCGTGGACGGTCCAGGCCGGCCGGTCGCCCGCGAGCCGTTCGAGCGCCTGTGCAATGATGAAGCCGCCCAGACGGTTGTCGATCGCTCGGCAAGTAATCCGCGTATCCGTCAGGTCGGCCGGCGCGACGTCCATCACCATCGGATGCCCGACCCGTAGGCCCCGGTCCCTGACCTCGTCCCCGCTCGACGCCCCGATGTCAACGAAGAGCTCATGGACCTCCGGGATCGCGGTGTCTTCCTTGTCGCGGAGATGAATGGCCGTGTTGCCCACCACCCCGAGTACGGCACCGTCGTTGCCCAGGATGCGCACCCGCTGACCGCGCGCGATGGCACGATCGGAGCCGCCGATTCGATTCACGTAGATGAATCCTTCGTCGGTGATGTGGCTGATCATATAGCCGATCTCGTCGACGTGGGCGTCGAACATGACCGACGGGGCATCGCCAGCGCTTCCGGAGACCGATGCCCAGGCCGTTCCATACGCATCGCTGTTCACCTCATCGGCGAAGCCGCGCACGTAGTCGGCCCAGACTCGTTGTCCGGCGGCTTCAAATCCCGTGGGGCTCGGGGTGTCGAGAAGGTCGAAGAGAAACGTTTTCGCGTCGTTCGTCATGCGCACCAGCGGTCAATCGAAAGAATGGGGACAGGTGATTCGTAGATACTGTGTATGCTGACACGCGGCGCGTTGATTCTCCATCAACGAGGGATTCTCGCAAGACCACCCTCTGCAATGTGGACCACCTACGGAGCGGTCGTAACCAATCCGTGAGCGGTCCCTTTGCGGATGGGGATCCATTTGGTTACTGTTCGAAGTTTGTTATATTGATCCGCGTCACGTTGCGCGGTCAACCAGGGCGGTCCACCGCGCGCCGATGTCGTCCGTACCTCCAGTATTTTAACACACGCCCGCTTCTATGCCGAAGACGACGGATCGCAATTACCAGATGCTCATTGTCGAGGATGACCCCGACATCCTCATGGGTCTGGAAGAGTATTTTGAGCTCGAAGGATACGATGTCGATACCGCAGAAGATGGCGTCGACGCTCTGACGAAGATGGAGGAGATGGAGGCGTGCGACGTGGTCCTCCTGGACGTCATGCTCCCGAAGAAGGACGGGTTCGAGGTGTTGCGCGAATCGCAGGAAATGGGCTTCAGCGCCCCGGTTCTGATGATCACCGCTCGTGGCGAGCAGGAGTCCAAGCTGAAAGGCTTCGGTCTCGGCGCGGACGATTACATCACCAAGCCGTTCAACGTCGAAGAGCTGGCGGCACGCGTCAAAGCGATCCTTCAGCGCACGATGCCTCCATCGGAGGCCCCGATGGACGTGTACGAGATTGGCGATGTGGAGGTCAACTTTACAACGCACGAGGCCTATCGCGGGGACGAAGAAATCAATTTCACCGCGCTGGAGTTCGACATTCTCCGCTACCTGATCCAGCATGAAGGGCGGACGGTCACGCGTAAGCAGCTTCTTCGCGATGTCTGGGGCATCGACGAAAACATCATCACCCGAACGATCGACCGGCACATGGCGTCGGTCCGGAAGAAGATCGAACCCGACCCGTCGGCCCCGACCTACATCGAAACCGTCTACGGAATCGGATATCGCTTTGAGGACAAGAGCTGACCGCGTCGCGTCGGTGACCTGACGCTGGCAGGTCGTACCGCGCACGCAGATGGCGTGCATACAGAACGGGCGAGCAGTCCATGAAAGGGACGCTCGCCCGTTTTCTGTATGTGTTCGTTACCGCTACGACGATCCTGGCTTACGCCGTCGCGGCGGGGCTGGTGTTGGAGCGACGGGCACCGACCAGCTTGTAGCCGATTCCGTATACGCTCTGGATCGCCCATGACTTTTCATCCGTCCCGTCCATCACGTCGCGCAGAGCGTTTACGTGACGGTCGATGGTGCGGGTTTCGACCTCCGCGGGCAGGTCCCACACG
Organism: Longibacter sp.; assembly: GCF_051155795.1. Classification (NCBI taxonomy): domain Bacteria; kingdom Pseudomonadati; phylum Rhodothermota; class Rhodothermia; order Rhodothermales; family Salisaetaceae; genus Longibacter; species Longibacter sp. Next base: position 8,413 of record NZ_DAXETW010000154.1, on the reverse strand, counting down.
TCACGCAGGATCTGTTCTCGTGTCGCGGTGCGACCGCGACGACGGAGCAGGTACTCCAGGAGGGCGTGCTCGAGATCCGTCAGATTGACCGGCGAACCGTCGCGCTTCACGGTGTGCTCATCAAGGTCGATCTCAAGCCCGCCAACGTAGAAGATGCCACCTTCATCGTGCGCCTGTGCCTCGCGGCGGAGCAACGCTTCGATCCGTGCGAGCAGTTCCTCCGTAGCGAACGGTTTCGTCAGGTAGTCGTCCGCGCCCAGGTGGAAGCCCCGCATCTTGTGTTCGTGATCGCCCAGCCCGGTCAGCATTAGCACCGGCGTCTGCACGCCCTCCGTGCGAGCCTGGCGCAGGACCTGGAAGCCGCTACGATCTGGCAGTTTGGCATCCAGCACGATGAGGTCGTACCCGGGAAGGCGAGTAGCCTCCTCGCGGCCGGTCTCACCGTCTTCGGCGAGCGTTACCCGGTAGTCCTCGGACTCGAGGAAGAGCATCAGGGAGGTGCTGAGTTCGCTGTCGTCTTCAACAACGAGAATGCGGGGGGCGTTCTTTTCTTGATTCATGTTCATGATTCAGGCTCACGTCTCAAGGACAGAGATGAGGCAGCGGGATGAAAACGGCAGTGTCGTGGCGGGCGGTGTTGCGGGGCGAGTGACGTGGGGCGCTTGATCCCGCACCGTGGACGGCCGAACGTAGACTCGTATAATGCTACCTGCAGCGGAGGAATACTGTAAAGGTCTCGAAAACGAAAACGTGTGTCGGAGATGACACCTGCTGGTCACTGGCCTAAACAAATCTCCGTGCAGGTCGGATTCCCCGATCCGTTACGCATCGAATATGTCGAGGTGAAAATGATCCGACGGCGGGTCCCCTCCGGCGATGATCGGTTCCGATCGAAGCGATCCCATTGTTCTGATCGGCGGACGCTCTGGCGGTCCGCCACGCCGTCGTCGTTACAGAGCCGCGAAAAACGTCAAGACCGCCCCGCCTCATCCCCGGAAGGATGAAGGACAAGGCGGCTCGATGCAGGTGAGAATATCGCCTCCCTGGTATAGCATGCTGCTGAACGGGTCAGCCGTGCACGACGGCGAGAGGTTTCAGACGGGCTACCTTGCCGGCGAGTCCGGCACCCGACACCGTGTCGACGACGGCATCGATGTTTTCCTTCAGCTGGACGCCGCCGGATGTGGAGGCTTCGCTGGAGCGAACGCGAACGCCACGGTTTTCAAGCTGGTCATCCAGGATCGGGTCACCGTGGTAGCTCGCTTCATGACGGCTCATCGTTCGGCCGGCACCGTGGCATGCACTTCCGAAGCTCTTCGACATGGCGTCACGCGTGGCCAGCATAACCCAGGACGTTTCGCCCATGCTGCCAGGCACGATCACCGGTTGCCCGAGCGCGCGGTAGGGAAGGGAGATGCCGGGCGTCCCCGGTCCGAACGCGCGAGCTGCCCCTTTGCGATGCACGTAGCACCGCATGTGCTTGCCCTCGACCTCATGCATTTCGACCTGGCCGAGGTTGTGCGCGACGTCGTAAACGGTTTTCAGGCTGTCGCCCCGCCCTTCGAGGACGTCGTCAAACGCCTCACGAACGCGGTGCGCGAGCACCTGTCGGTTGGCGTACGCGTAGTTGGCCGCCGCACGCATGGCCCCCATGTAATCCTCCGCTTCGGATGCATCGAGCGGGACGTAAGCGAGGTTGGGGTTCGGCGGACGAGCATCGTACTTGTCAGCCACATCCTGGAACCGCTCGATGTAGTCGGCGCAGACCTGCCGCCCGTAGCCACGCGAGCCGCAGTGGATCTGGGCCGTGAGGCGTCCTTCCTTCAGGCCCATCGTGATGGCCGCAGCACGGTTGAAGACTTCATCGACGTAACTGATCTCGATGAAGTGCTCTCCGCCGCCCAACGTGCCGAGCTGCTGGGCACCGAGGGCGCGGGCGGTTTCGCTTACCTTAGACGGGTTCGCTTCATTCAGGCGACCACCCTCTTCGGCCCGCACCAGATCATCCTGATGGGCCATGTCCTTCCGGAGCGCCCACTGAGCGCCCGACTGGGCGACGTGGTCGATTTCGCTCTTGCTGAGTTGCAGCGGACCCTCGGCATCTACGCCGCACGGAATGTGCCCGTGCAGTGCGTCAGCGAGGTCATCCAGCATGTCGTCGGCGTCTTCACGCTTGATGCTGGAGCCGAGCAGCCGGACCCCCGTGTTGATGTCGTGCCCAATCGCGCCCGGTGCAATCGCCCCGGCGGGGTACTTCGACGCTGCCACGATTCCCACCGGTGCGCCCTGTCCGGAGTACACATCCGGCATGACAACGAGGTGGCCGACCAGGCCCGGGAGGTGGGCGGTCTGGACGGCCTGCTCAATCGCCTCGCCGGTGATGATGTCGTCGACCAGCTCTTCGTTGGCGAGGATCCGGATTGGAACGCGCATGCCCTCACGAAAAGACTCGGGGATTTCCCACGTGTAGTCGTCGATCCGCGTCAAGTCTTTCCGATCCATGGAGGTACGTTCTGGTGTGCGACACGGGGACGGGAACGACGAATCGTCCGGTGGACGCGTCCCGTGGCATCGCTACACTCGGCTTTCAATGTGTATTTGCGAGACAGGAATTTAATCCCTGTGGGAAATTCAGTGTTCCTACGCATCCGTCCTTCACGATACGCATACGTACCGTCTGTGTTGTCTTCACATCGGATCGGACGACCCGTTATGAGCGGCCTCAGTTCGATTTCACCCCCGGATTATCCGTCCCTGTTGCCGATGCTCTCCCTTCCGGACCGTTTTTCCGACGCCACCTTCGATTCGTATCGAACCCCGGCGGCGAGTCAGGAAGAGGCGCTACGATCCGTGCGGCAGTTTGTGGAAAATGCACGAACGGTCCCGACGCTCGGCGAGCGGATGCGCCATCTCTTCTCCCGATCGAGTCAGCAAACGAAGGGTCTCTACCTCGTCGGTCCGGTGGGAACCGGCAAGACGCATCTCCTCGCGTCGGCGTACCACACGCTGAACCCGGAGGTGCCGTGCGGTTTTTTGCACTCCAATGCGCTTTTTCGGCTAAACGAGCACCCGGGACGGTTTGCCGAACGCGTGGCGGACCGGTGCGACGTCCTCTGCCTGGATGAAATTGAAATCGACGACGCCGCCAACGAAGCCCGTCTCGTCCTCGTCCTCCAGACGCTCGAGCAGCGAGGGGTGCGGCTGCTTGCAACCAGCAACGTGGAGCCGGAGCAGTTTCTGTCGAACAAGGTCGGCCCAGGCCGTTTTCGCCGGTTTCTCCGGGAGACCTTTCGCGAGCAGTACGAGGTGCTATTCGTGGGCGGGGAGGACTACCGCCGGGGTCGTGACCGATCTCGTCCAGGGCGAGGATGGGTCGGCCCGCAACGCGTCGTAGGAGCGGAAATCCGGAGCGCCTATGAGGAGGATGCCCGTCCGCGCCGGTGGCTCCCCTTCCCCGAGTTACGAGACGCCACCACGACGACGCCGCATCCCGCACTGATGCGATCGCTCAAAGAGCCGCAGTCGCTCTACGTGCCAGACATCACGATTCGTGACACCGACGACGCCCTTCGGCTGCTCCGCGTGGTCGACGACCTGTATCTCGCGCCGGACGCGCCGGCATTCTACTTCTCTTCGGCCGTCCCGCCCGAGGCCTGGTTCAATGCCGCCGCCCATGCGGGTATTGCGAAGGCAATCGCTGAAAAGTTTGAGCGCACGGTGTCTCGCCTCCATGACATGTGTGAAGTCAGCGAACACCCCGCGGCGAGTTGATCGATCGCCGCCGACCCGTGGCCGCCGACCTGTGGCCGCCCGGCTACTCGTCTTCGATGCGCTCAATGCCCTGAACGTCGACGGGCGTTCCCCACATCCGGGTCGTCATCACGCCTTCTTTGGGCTGAAGACTGAATCGGACGCGGAGTCCGTCCGTCTGAAAATCCTCGTCGAGGCTGCCGGTCGGGTCGTATTTCGCCCCGTCATCCGACTGGATGGCAAAAAATCCTCCTTCGATGTCTACAAATGAAATCGTTCCTGTACCCGTCACGATTTGATCGCTCTGTTGTACGGAGTCTAACGAGTCGGCTGCGGTCTCCGGCGCATGATCGCTCGCGGAGCACCCGGCGAGTCCGGCGGCGAGTGTGAGACCGAGGATGAGGGTCAGGATGGGTCGCATGGGCAGGGAAGGCAGTCAGAAAGACAAGCGAGGTAGAAAGCAGGTCAGCCCAGGATGCCGACCTCCGATTCCAGCACGTCGACCTGAGGGACGCGCTCCGTCGCCTTCGGATCGGAGCCGACCTCGTGGATCCAGCCACCACCGAGAACGTCGTCGCCTTCGTAGAGCACGACGGATTGCCCGGCTGTGATGGCACGTCGCGGTTCGGCAAACGCCACTTTCAGCGTGTCCTCGTCCGGCTGCCAGGCGAGGCACCCGGCTCCGTCATCATTGTATCGAATGGTGCCCCAGGCGGGCTGCTCCTCGTCGAGCGACGGCTTCTTGATCATGTTGATCTCGCGCGCCGTCAGCGTCTGCTGCATCAGGTCTTCCTTCGGCCCGACCGTGATCGTGTTGGTGTCTGGATCAATGTGCGTGACGTACACCCGATGACCGAGCGCGAGGTCGAGGCCGCGTCGCTGGCCGATCGTGTAGAACGGGTATCCTTCATGCTGGCCGACCACGGTCCCGTCTTTCAGCACGAAATCGCCGCCGCTGACGTCCTCCTCCAGTCCATCAACGCGATCCTTTAGAAACCGGCCGTAGTCGTTGTCGGGGATGAAGCAGATCTCGTAGGAGTCCGGTTTGTCGGCGACGCGGTCGAGACCGAAGTCGGACGCCATCTGACGAATTTCCGGCTTCGTGTACTCTCCCAGCGGGAAGATCGAGCGGGCCAGGTGCTCCTGAGGCAGACCCCAGAGGGCATAGCTCTGGTCCTTGTTTCGGTCCTTGCCGCGGCACAGCAGGTAGCGACCCGTTTCTTCATCCTGACGGACACGGGCGTAATGCCCGGTCGCGATGTAGTCGCAATCAAGGTCGTCCGCGCGACGCAGCAGAGCCGCCCACTTGATATGCGTGTTGCAGAGAACGCATGGGTTCGGGGTCCGACCGGCGAGATAGTCATTCGTAAACCGGTTGATTACCCAGTCGCCAAACTCTTCGCGGATGTCCACGATGAAGTGTGTGAATCCATGCTTCAGCGCGATCGCCCGGGCGTCATTCATCGACTCCAGCGTGCAGCAGCCGACCTCCTTGTCGCTCCGACCGCCGCTGGTCGAGTAGTCCCACGTTTTCATCGTAATCCCGACCACATCATACCCCTGCTCGGCGAGGAGAACCGCCGTCACCGACGAATCTACCCCTCCGCTCATGGCGACCAATACGCGCCCCTTGCTGCTCATGACTCCCTGGTAATCGTTCGCAAATACGTGCTTACTGTCCATCGAATAGAGAAAAACGACGATGCGTAAGCAGACGTTCCGTCGTCCGGCCCCCGTGTACGCCCTTCGGCCCCTGTGCGTGATCAAGGACTCAATTCGTCGGGCGAGCGAGCGACGATACGGCGGGAATCGTCTTTCTCCAATATTCGCTTGTACTGTGCCCGAGCGAGGTAGATGTTGTAACCTGTTAGTTCTCCGGCGCCGACCCCCGTTGCTCCATGTCCAACTCCTCTTCGACGCGTACATCTCGTACGACCGTGAAAACGCCGCTCGCCCCGGCCGCCATCGGTCCGTATAGCCAGGGTGTACTGGTCGACAATACGCTTTACGTGTCCGGCCAAATCGCCATTGATCCGGAGACGGGGAGCATGATTTCCGGATCGGTGGAGGAGGAAACGGAGCGCGTGCTCGAAAACGTCGGCGCTGTCCTTCAGGCCGCGAGCATGAACTACGAAAACGTCGTTCGCTGTGAGGTCTTCTTGACCGACGTAAACGACTACGCGCAGGTCAACGAAGTGTACACGCGGTACTTCAACGAAACCCCGCCGGCCCGTCAGGCCGTGCAGGTCGCCGCCCTGCCGCGAAATGCGCGTGTGGAGGTTAGCTGCATTGCGGTACGGTAACGAGTTGTGAATTGTCGATAGCGGATTGTCCATTGGACGTTAGGTCCATTAAGGACGCCGAAACCGGTCTCGGTTGATCCCATCCTCAATCCTAAATTCTCAATCCTCAATTCTCAACCCGCCGGCTCTCGGAACGCAGACTGTGTATCCTGTGTGTACCTGATCGTCCGGAGGCCGCCGGTCGCGGCATGTCCGACATAAACCCGGGACTCGATCAGGCTGCCGTCCAAGGCCCATGAGCGACGATTTTCTGCACGAACCGGTTCGCTACCTGAAGGGCGTGGGCGAGCGTCGGGCGGAGGTGTGGGATGATCAGTTCGGCGTCCGAACGGTCCGCGATCTGCTGCACTTCTATCCGCGACGGTACCTTGATCGGTCGACCGTCACTCCGATCGGCCGGCTCCGCGAGAGCAGCGACCCCGTCACGGTCGTGGGCACCGTCCGAGCCAAAGATGTCGTGCCTGGCAAACGGTCCAAGCGCTTCGAGGTCATCCTCGAGGGCGAGCGCGGTTCGAAGATGAAATGCACCTGGTTCCAGGGCATCTGGTTCATCCCAAAGGTCTTCGAGGTGGGGGAGCGGGTGGCCTTCCACGGCAAGGTGCAGAAGTACGGCCGCTGGTTCTCGATGACGCACCCGGAGTACGACAAGCTGGACGGCGAGGGGGCTCTCCTGGATACCGGGCGTATCGTGGCGCTATATCCAGGTAGCGAGGCGATGGACAAGGTCGGGCTGAATAGCCGGAGCATTCGAAAGATCGCCTACAACCTGTTCAAGGAGCACGGCCTGAAGCTGCAGGAACCGTTGCCCGACTGGATGACGGGCCAGTTCGACCTGATGGAGGGGCGCGTCGCGCTCCGGGCCATTCATTTCCCGAAGTCTCAATCGGAACTGTCCCGCGCCCGGCACCGACTCAAGTTCGAAGAGCTCTTCTACATCCAGCTGATGCTGGCAGACATGCGCCGGTCGCGTACAGAGATCGCCGGTCCTGCCTTCGATGCGCCGGGCGACTACACCCGTGACTTCGTGCGCAATGTATTGCCGTTTGAACTGACCGGGGCGCAGAAACGAGCTCTGAACGATGTCATCGCAGACACCCGCACGGGCACGCAGATGAACCGCCTCGTCCAGGGGGACGTCGGCAGCGGCAAGACGGTCGTGGCCGTGGCGGCGATGATGCATGCGCTGGACAGCGGCTACCAGAGTGCATTCATGGCGCCGACGGAGATCCTCGCGGAGCAGCACTACACGAACCTTCGGAAGTATCTGAACCCGCTCGGCATCGAACCGCGCCTGCTGATCGGCAGCCAGACGAAGAGTGAACGGGAGGAGGCGCTGCGGGCGGTCCGGTCGGGGGATGCACCGATCGCTGTCGGGACGCACGCCCTCATTCAGGACGAAGTGCACTTCGACCGGCTCGGTCTGGCGATCGTTGACGAGCAGCACCGCTTCGGCGTCGCACAGCGTGCGACGATCTTCGACAAGGGCGACCGTCCGCACATGCTACTGATGACGGCGACACCGATCCCGCGCTCCCTCGCCATGACGCTCTACGGCGACCTGGACGTTTCGATCATGGACGAGATGCCGGCAGGACGGAAGCCGGTCCGGACGGTCCTTCGGTCCGAGAAGCGCCGGGGTGAGGTCTACGCGTTCGTCAAGGACCAGCTTGAGCAGGGACGGCAGGCGTACGTCGTCTATCCGCTCGTCGAGGAGAGCGAGAAGGTTGATTTGAAAGACGCCGTGTCGGGCTATGAGAAGTTGCAGGATCAGTTTTCGGAGCACCAGGTCGGCCTCGTGCACGGCCAGATGAAGTCGGACGAGAAGGACGCCACGATGCGCCGGTTTAAGAAAGGCGAGATCGACCTACTGGTGTCGACCACGGTGATCGAGGTGGGGGTCGATGTCGCGAATGCGACCCTGATGATCATCGAGCACGCGGAGCGGTTCGGGTTGAGCCAGCTCCACCAGCTGCGGGGACGCGTCGGCCGGAGCGACATCCAGAGCTACTGTATCCTAATGGCCGGCTACAAGCGGTCGGCGGAGGCGAAGGAGCGGCTGCAGGCCATGGTCGATACGAACGACGGCTTCGAAATCAGCGAGCGCGACCTTCAGATCCGAGGCGCGGGCGACTTCTTCGGGACGCGGCAAAGCGGCCTCCCCGACCTGAAGATCGCCGATATTACAGAAGACGAGGACCTGATCGCCGAAGCCCGCGAAGCCGCCCAGGACCTCGTGAACCGCGACCCGGCGCTCGACGCCCCGGAGCACGACCGTATCCGCAGCCGATACGACGCCGAGTACCGCCCCCGGCAGGACTCGTTCGCACGGGTAGGGTAGGGCGAAAGGTGAAGGGCGAAAG